>JAHDEU010000027.1 GCA_020628635.1 Hellea sp.
CCGCTTCCGCCTGGCTGCGGCGCATCAAGACCATGGCGGCGGCCCCATCATTGATGGAGCTGGCATTGGCCGCCGTGACCGTGCCGTCCGGCGTGAAGGCGGGGCGCAGGTTCGGGATCTTCTCCGGCATGGCCTTGCCGGGACCTTCGTCCTGGTCGACGACGACCTCGCCCTTGCGGGTCTTGACCGTCACGGGCGTCAGTTCGCGGTCGAACCCGCCGCTATCCTGGGCGGCCTTGGCGCGGCGCACGCTCTCAATGGCATAGGCGTCCTGGGCTTCGCGGGTGAACTGGTACTCACTCGCGATCTCGTCGGCGAAGACACCCATTGCGCCGCCCGCATAGGCATCGGTCAGACCGTCATGCATCATGGAGTCGATGACCTTGCCGTCGCCCATGCGGTATCCGCCCCGCGCCTTGGGCAGCAGGTAGGGCGCATTGCTCATGCTCTCCATACCGCCCGCGACCGCCACATCGACCGAGCCCGCGAGGATGGCGTCATGCGCCATGATCGCGGCCTGCATGCCGGAGCCGCACATCTTGTTGACCGTGGTGGCTTCGGTGGAGCGCGGCAGTCCGGCCCCCAGCGCGGCCTGGCGTGCGGGCGCCTGTCCCAGCCCGGCCGGGAGCACGCAGCCCATGATCGCCTGCTCCACGGCGTCCGCCTCGACCCCCGCTTCGTTCATCGCGGCCTGGATCGCGACGGAGCCGAGTTCCGGCGCGGTGACGCCCGACAGGCTGCCCATGAACGCGCCCATGGGCGTGCGGGCAATGCCTGCGATGACGACGGGATCAGTGGATTGGGGCATCAGAATGGGTCCTTGGTTGAGTTCGTGTCGCGCGCTGCGGCCACCGCATCCCGCGCGGCGATTTTGCGGCGGATAGGCGCCAGCGTGCCGGCGTGGTCCCGGCGGCTGGCGAGCGTCTTGTAAACGCCGACCGGGCTAACTGCCGGATTGCTCTCGTGCCCGCGCTTCGCGCTTGATGCGGTCGAGCTCCATGCGGCGAGCGCGGCGCTCTTCCTCGTGGCGGCGCTTGGACCGGTTGGACGCGATGAACAGCCCGACGACCACGACGCCCAGAACGATGACAAGAAGGATTGCGGTTTGGTCGGTCATGGGGTCCTCTCTCGGTCCAGGCGGATCGGTGGTTCCCGGACACTGTCCGGGAGCCCTGCTGGTTTTTCCAGATTGGAGCGCCCGCCCCCCGCGTCAACCCTTCGCCACGTCCCGGCAAAAGACGGCCGCAGCGTCCGGGCGGGCTGGAGGGGGCTAGTCGCCGACCTCGAAGGTGATCTTCACATTGACGCGGTATTTGTCGATCTTGTTGTCCTTGATCGAGGTCGTCATCTCGTTGACATAGGCCGAGCGGATGTTCTTCACCGTCTTGCCGGTGCGCTGCACGGCGTTTTCGATCGCGTCCTCGAACGATTTTCCGCTCTCGCTCATCACTTCGATGGTTTTCATGACAGCCATAGGTCTCTCCCGTGTTGATTGGCACGGCAGGCCTAACAGGGAGCGGGCGCGCTGTCGGCTTTAGAATAGGTAATGTGCGAGAGGCCTTTGAGCGGGCCGCGAGCGAAGGGGCGGCCTAGCGCTTCCAGGTGAAGCTCAGCGCGGCCGCATCCTCATTGTAGCTGATGCCCTCGGCATTGGCCTCGCGCCGCATGTAGGACAGCGACAGGTCGGCATCGCCGATGCGGTAGCCCAGACCCGCCTGCGCGTCGCCGACAATGATGCGGTCCTGGAGGTGGAACTGGCCGGAGTTGAGCTTGGTCAGCCCGTCAGGCGAGAAGGTCAGCGCTTCGGCGTCGGCGCCGGCGAACAGATACCACGTCTTGGACGGCAGGTCGGAGCCGCGGCGCAGGTCCTCGCCGATCTCCACCACGGCGCCGACCAGCGCGGAGCTGCTGTCGTCGTTGAAGCGGAAATTGGCCCTGGGACGCAGCACCAGATCGATGCCGTCATCCTTGTCGCGAATGGAGATCGGCTTGGTCACGCCGATGCCGAGCCGTTCGCTGCGCGGCGCGCAGGTCGCCGTGCCGGACAGGCAAGACGTGTCGGACATATCGAGCTTGAACAGGGTCGAACCCACCGCATTGGCGGGCAGTTCGATGCGCGGCACGTTGATCCCGAACGGATCGTCCGCATTGCCGGGCGAACCGATGGCATTGGCGTTCAGATTGAGGCTGAGCCCGAGCGAGGACGGGCGCGTGCGGCCGCGCTCGTCCGTTTCGGTCGACAGGCGGGCCTGGGGGAGTGTCTCCACTTTGGTGGCGGACGCGACATCGGATGTGCTGTCCTGCGCCTGGGCAGAAACGGGCAGGCAGGCGAGCAGCACGGCAGCGCCGAGCGCGACCGGTAAGCCCCGCACATGCGGAGTCGCCTGCAATGTGGGTTCGGTTTTCACCAACTCCCCGCCTTCATTCCACGCCGCCGCGCCAAACGCAGCGGACCCATGCATTATGCGCGTGAAAACGGTCTGTTCCATGCGCCCCGGCCTAAAATGCAATAAAACCGGCCTTTCGCAAGCCCATAACGAGCATCTTGCGTTCGATTACGGTGCTCTTGCGGCATTTTGGCCACAGCGGGATGACATTTTGACAAAAGTAAGGCGCGCTCACCGGGCGGGTGGGCGCGCCTGACGGGGCGTCGGAAGTGCGGGGTCGCTCGCTCTACTGGCAAGCGATGCACTCTTCGTAGTCTGTGGGCGCGGCCTCCTTCATGGCCGCTTCCATCTCATTGGCCGGCGCGTCGTCGCTGCCCGCAAAGCCCGCGCGCTGGATGGATTTGGAGCGGCAGTAATAGAGCGACTTCACGCCCTTCTCCCATGCCTGCCAGTGCAGCATGTGCAGGTCCCATTTATCGACATCGCCCGGCAGGAAGATGTTGAGGCTCTGGGCCTGGCAGATCAACGGCGCGCGGTCGGCGGCGTGCTCGATGACCCAGCGCTGGTCGATCTCGAAAGCGGTCTTGAAGACGTCCTTCTCGTAAGAATCGAGGAAGTCGAGATGCTGCACCGAGCCCTCGTTTTCCAGGATCGTCGCCCAGATGCCGTCCGTGTTCCTGCCGTGGCGCTCCAGCGCCGCTTCGAGGAACTTGTTGCGCACGGTGAAGCTGCCCGACAGCGTCTTGTGGGTGTAGATATTGGCCGGGATCGGCTCGATGCCCGCGCTGGTGCCGCCGCAGATGATGGAGATCGACGCCGTGGGCGCGACCGCCATCTTGTGCGAGAAACGCTCCATGACGCCGCGGTCGGCCGCGTCGGGACACGCCCCGCGCTCTTCGGCCAGGACCTTGGAGGCCGCGTCGGCTCCGCCGCGAATGTGCTTGAACAGGCGCATGTTGAGCGATTTTGCCATCGCGCTCTCAAACGCCACGCCCTTTTTCTGCAGAAGGCTGTGGAAGCCCATCAGGCCGAGGCCGACCGAGCGTTCGCGGGTTGCGGAATAGACCGCGTCGCTCATGCCGTCCGGTGCGCGGTCGATGAAATCCTGCAGCACATTGTCGAGCATGCGCATGATGTCTTCGATGAAGCCGGGCTGGTCCTTCCACTGGTCGTAGGTTTCCGCGTTGATCGAGGACAGGCAGCACACAGCCGTGCGCTCGCGGTCATACTGGTCGCGACCTGTGGCGAGCATGATCTCGGCACAGAGATTGGACTGCTGCACCTTCATGCCGACCTCGCGCTGGTGCTTGGCCAGCTGGCGGTTCACCGTGTCCGAGAAGATGAGGTAGGGCTCGCCCGTCTGCAGGCGCATCTCGATGATCTTCTGCCACAGGGCGCGGGCATCGACGGTCTTGATGACCTCTTTCGTGGCCGGGCTGATCAGGCCGTATTCCTCGCCCGCGCGCACGGCTTCCATGAAGTCGTCCGTGATGTTGATGCCGTGATGCAGGTTCAGAGACTTGCGGTTGAAGTCGCCAGTCGGCTTGCGGATTTCGAGGAACTCCTCGATCTCCGGGTGGTGGATGTCGAGATAGACGGCGGCCGAGCCGCGGCGCAGGCTGCCTTGGGAGATGGCCAGCGTCAGGCTGTCCATGACGCGAATGAACGGAATGATGCCCGACGTCTTGCCGGCCTGGCCGATGCTTTCGCCAATGGAGCGCACATTGCCCCAATAGGTGCCGATGCCGCCGCCATTGGACGCCAGCCACACATTCTCGTTCCACGTGCCGACAATCGACTCCAGAGAGTCATCCACCGCGTTCAGGAAGCAGGAGATCGGCAGGCCGCGACCGGCACCGCCATTGGACAGCACCGGCGTGGCGGGCATGAACCAGAGCTGGCTCATATAGTCATAGAGGCGCTGGGCGTGAGCAGAGTCGTCGGCATAGACGGTCGCCACGCGCGAGAACATGTCCTGATAGCTCTCGCCGGGCAGCAGGTAGCGGTCCACGAGCGTCTTCTTGCCGAAATCTGTCAGCAGAGCGTCGCGGGAGCGGTCCTGGACGGGCGGGCGAACATCGGCGCGGGGCTTGGACGTCTTGGGCTTCTGGCGGGCCTTCTTGGCCGACGCAGGCGCAGCAGGGGCCAGCACAGCCGCCACCATGTCGGCCGCCAGCTCGATCTCGTGCTCCTCGACGTCCTTGCCGTATTCTTCGCTCATGTTCATTTGCACTTCCCTTTGTCTCGTCTCGGCCGCGAAGAAATCAGCAACACAGGCGCTCTTCATACGGACTACATATAGTGTCCGCGGAGCAACTCCTCCACTACTGATAGCGTTCCCCAACCCCTTCGGCGTTCAGCCCTAACAGATCGTAAACGGCTGAAAAGCCCAATCTGAGAATGCTTGCAGCCGCATTATCGGAAGCCGGAACGGGCGGTCTCCATCACCTCCCGACGCTAAGTCACTCTTTTCCTGACGCTTTCGTTACGGAAGCGAAACCCCGGCAGGGGCGAGGGCTTGTGGACGACTCAGCAGCTATCCACGACAAAAATGTCTCGAAATCGCAATGAATCCCGGCCGGGATGCCGATTTGGCACGAAATGCCGCAGCGACTTTCATTGCCTCCAGCTAAGGGATGGTTTGTGGGCCCGATGATTCTGAATTTATCATCGATCAAATTTTTAAACCGCTTTATTCTGAGAGCGGTCCGAGTGCGGCCCAAGGGCAGACACAAGCGCCGGCAGGTGCGCCTCGATCCGCCGTCCGGAGCCGAGCCCGGCGCGGTTGAGCGGGCGGCGGACCTGTTCGCTGCTGGCCGTGCGCACGCTGCGCGCGGTCTCGTGATGGGCCAGCATGGCCGGGTTCCACTCCAGCCCGAGATAGGCGCAGAGCGCGCGCAGCTCGCCTTGCGGGTCCTCGACCAGCGCCTCGTAGCGCAGACGGTGGACGCGGCCCGGCAGCACTTCGTCCCAGTGGTCCATCATGCGGACATAGCCGCGGTAGTAGCTGCCGATGTCGGACAGGCGGCGGGAGAAGCCGACGCCGCGCGCGAAATATTGCCGGAACAGGCTCCAGCCGCAATCGACCGGATCGCGGCGCACATCGACGATCGCGGCATGGGGCAGGATCTTGTGGATCAGCCCGACATGCTCCCAATTATGCGGCAGTTTGTCGGTGAAGTTCGGGCGGTCGGTGTCGCGGAAGATGGCTGCTTCGCGCATATAGTGCGCGCCCAGCTCGGACAGCGCTTCGCCGTCCAGCGAGCCGACACCGTCCAGATAGCTTGCGCCGTGTTTGCGGCGGCAGAGCAGATGGGCGCGCTCCTTGACCGACGGCAGCAGGGGCAGCTCCTGCGTGCCCTCCACCTGCGGATGGCTCGCCAGCATCTGCTCGACCAGCGTGGAGCCGGAGCGCGGCAGGCCGACGATGAAGATGGGACGCGGCCCAATCGCCACCCTCCCCTGTTCTGCGAGCGCCTCCGGCGTCCACGCCGCGACCAGCCGCTCTATGGCCGCGTCGAACCCTTCGCCTCTGAAGGCGCGGGGCTGCAGCGAATTGGCGGCGGAGTAGCGGGCGACCGTCTTGGCCGGATCGGGATCATCAGAATGGGCGGCGGCGAAGGCAAACGCTGCCTGCACGCGCTCGCCCGCATCCGGGGCGCGCATCATCAGCCATTCGGTGCGCGCGCGGTCCTCACTGTCAAGCTCACCCGTCTTCATGTCGGCCAGCGCCCACCACGGCGCGCCGCGATCCGGGTCGAGCTCGGCGGACGCGCGGTAGGCCGCGACCGCGTCGTCACGGCGGCCCAGCGTGCGCAGGGCATGGCCGCGCTGCAGGGCGATCTCTCCGCGCGCGCGCGGCGGCAGGGCGGGATCGTCGAAGCCGTCCAGCACGGCCAGCCCGTCCTCGTTCCTGCCCAGCCGCAGCAGCAGCGTTGCGTGGGCCAGCCGCAGGGGCGGCGCGTCCATCCGGGCCAGCGCGTCCTCGGACGCCGCCAGCGCGTCGCGGTAGCGCCCTGCCCGCTCCAGCGCCTGGATCAGCGCCGCGCGCAGTTCCGGCGCGTCGGGCTGTGCGGCGATAGAGGCACGGAAATGGGTGGCCGCGTCGTCATGCGCGCCCTGCTGCCCGGCTATGATGCCGCGCAGCCACAGGGACGGTGCGTGAGCGGGCGCCCGCTCCAGGATCGTTTGCACCAGCGCATCCGCCTCGCCCAGCTGCCCTTGTCCCAGCAGGGCGCGGGCCTGTTCGAACTGCGCGCTGTGTGGGTCGGACGGCATGGGCGCGCCTTAGCGGCGTGCGCGCGCAAGAAAAAGGGCGGGACGGCTTTCGCCGCCCCGCCCTCGCGGTTCGATATGGGGCGGCCGTCTAGCCCTTGAAGGTGAAGCCCGCAAAGACGAAGCGGCCACGCGGTCCGACCGGGAAGGCGGACTGGGTGATGTAGGGCTCCTCGTCGCCGAGATTGTTCACGCCCGCATAGAGCGACAGGCGCTCATTGAGCTCGAACGTGCCGTTGACGTCGAACACGAAGCTCTCGTCGAAGAAGCCGAAATCGCCGAACTGGCCATCGAGGATGTCCTCCAGCTCCGCCACGGCAACCGCCGACTGGTAGTTGGTCTGGAAGTTCAGGCCATACCGGTCACGCGACCACGACAGGGTGACGTTGCCGACATATTCCGGACGGCTGATCTCGCGGATCTCCGGATTGACCTCGGTGAGGTCGAGCGGGTTGAAGAACTGGTTCAGCCGCTCCTGCCAGGTGCCGACCATGCGGATGCCAAAGGCGTTTTCGCCGACATCGAAGCTGTAGCCCGCCGCCACGTCCACACCGGCCGCGTCCAGCTGCGCGAAGTTGATCTGGCCCGAGGTCAGATCGGACAGGCCTCCGTCCGAGCGGCGCTCGAACTGGCCGCAGAAGGGCACGTTCGGGAAGTCGGCACTGTCGAAGCAGCCCCGCAGGATGTCGCCTGCCGCCACCGCGCTGATCGCGTTGGAGATGCTGATGTCCCAGTAGTCCACCGTCAGGTCGAAGCGCGGCAGGAAGGACGGCGTGAACACCGCGCCGACCGTGAAGGTTTCGGCCTGCTCTTCCGTGAGGTCGACATTGCCGCCCGACGTGCCGGAGAAACGGCCCGTCAGCGGGTTTTCGAAGATGTAGTTGCCGCCCGCATCCAGGATCTGGTCCTGCGGCACGCCCACGGCCGTCAGCGCGGCCACGCAGTTGGCCTGGCGGTTCGCGCTGCCCAGACCGATGTTGTCGGGATCGCACGGGTCCTGGTTGGAGCCGATGGTGATCGGCAGGGCCGGGTCGAAGAGCTCCGAGATGTTGGGCGCGCGCACGGCCTCGGAGTAGGTGCCGCGGAAGGCGATATCCTCGACCGGCGACCAGTTGGCACCGACCTTCCAGGTCGTCTGCCCGCCGCTGGTGGAGTAGTCCGCATAGCGCACCGCGCCGTCCACGGTGAGCTCCTCGGCGAACGGTGCGTCCACGAAGATCGGCAGGCGCAGTTCGGCATAGACGTCGCGTACATTGAAGCTGCCCTGCGTGTTGAACTGCTGGTCGTTGTCGATGGAGATGAACGAGTTGAGGAACGGGTCGATCGTGTTGACCAGCACGCCCGGCGTCAGCGAGGTGGTGGACGGCAGGATGCCGAGGCGCAGCGGGTCGAGGCGGCTTTCGCTGGCCTCCCGGCGGTATTCCGCCCCCAGCGCATAGCCGACATCGCCGTCCAGGAACGTGTCCAGCACGCCGAACGTGCCCGCGACCGAAGCGCTGATCACGGTCTGGTTGATGTCGATGACGTCGGTCACGCGCGCATTCAGGAAGTCCTGCGCGGCCTGGCTGACGGCGTTGGTGCCGAACGGGTTGAGCGGGGCGCAGGAGCCGTCGCCCGGCGTGAACGAGTAGTAGCGGTTGGACGCAAAGCCGCCATCCGCGAACCCGTTGCCGGCGGTGAAGTAGTCGATCTCGTAGAAGGCGTCCGGGTCGAGGTCGGAGCGGCAGACGATGTCGCCATTGGGTGCGCGCACGGCGTCGGTCGCCGCGAACTGGCGGTCCAGATAGACTTCCGACGCGGTCTGCGTGTTCTTGAACCGGCCGTGATTGACCGAGAAGTCCCAGAAGTGGTCGCCCGTCTCCCAGCGCAGTCCGCCGACGAAGCGGGTGGTTTCGCGCTCCGTGATGGTGGCGTCGTTGTTGGTGATGTAGCCGGTCGGATCCTGCGTCAGCAGCAGGCCGCCGGTTTCCGCGACCACGGGCAGCAGGGCTTCGGGGATGAAGGGGTTGTCCGGCGCGATGAACAGCGTGTCGAAGAACGTGTCCTGCTCCGCGAAGGTCGTGCTCTCGGAGTTGACATATTTCGCCTCGCCGTAAGCCTTCAGGCCCGGGGCCAGCTCATAGGTGAGGTTGGCGTTGATGGCGTAGCGGTCCGTTTCCGGGAACAGCGTGTCGCCGTTGAAGGCAAACGCACCGGCCGAGCCTTCGCCCGGCGCGAGGCCGGCGCCGCGGAACGAGGTGTCGGCGATCAGGCCTTCCTGGAAGACGATGGCGTTGCCATTGGCATCCGTGGTCCAGCAGCCCGCGAGAAAGCCGACCTGGCCGCCCCGGCTTTCCTGGCAGTCGGCGATGCCGTTATTGTTCAGGTCCACATAGAGCGTGTCGCGGCCGCCAAAGCCCGGCGCGATGGAGCCGCTCTGCGAGGACAGCCAGACGCGCGGGTCGGGGATGACGACGCGGGCGGGCGCACCGACGATGCGGGCGAGCAGGGCCTGCTCGGTCGCGGTCAGCGTCAGGCCGGTCGTGTCGATGCCCGACAACAGCGTACCGATGCGCAGGCCGTTGAAGTTGGGTGTGTCGGGACCGAGATCGCCCGCCTGCAGGCGCAGCAGCGGGTTGGCCAGCAGGCCGGCGGAAATGTTGTCGCGCGTGAAGTCGCGGTCGCCATTGAAAAGCAGGCTGTCATCGGAATAGTTGCCCGCGATAACCAGATTGCCGCGGTCCTGCTTGCCGAAGTTCACGCCGTAGAGCGCCTCGATGGAGAAGTTCTCCGCGTCGCCCTGGGTGGACACGCCCGCGCGGCCGTCGACCTCGAAGCCCTCGAAGTCCTCGCGCAGGATGAAGTTCACGACACCGGTCACGGCGTCCGCGCCGTAGATGGCGGAGGCGCCGCCGGTCGTCACTTCCACGCGCTCGACAAGGATTTCGGGAATGGAGCCGAGATCGACAGCCGACGTGCCGCGGAAACCGCCGACATGGCGGCGGCCATTGACCAGCGTCAGCGTGCGCTCGGCACCCAGGCCGCGCAGGTTGGCCGCCGAGCCGCCGGATGCGGACTGCTCCACGGTCAGCGAGGACACGAGAGCGGGAATGTCGTTGACGATCTCGGACAGCGAGATCTCGCCCGCCAGGCGGATCGCCTCGTCGTCCAGCGCCTGGACCGGCGTGGTGGAGATCAGGTTCGGGTTCTGCGGAATGCGCGAACCGGTGACGATGATCTCGTCCTGCTCTGCGCCGGACTCGGCGGTTTGGGCGTGGGCCGGCAGGGCTATGAGCGCTGCGCCGGAGGCGAGCAGCAGATTGCGGAATGACATCGAGTTCCCCTGGATGTTACAAATGTTACGGAACAGCAATAGTGAGCGCCCATGCGGCCCGCAAGCATTCCGAGCACGCAAAGGCCGTTTGTGCGCAAGGTGTTGCATTTTTGTGCACATCCCGGATTTGGCTGGATTTGCCAATTGCTGCGGCGGCGCTAGTGAGCGCCCGTGAAGATCATGCTGATCACCGATGCGTGGCACCCGCAGATGAACGGGGTGGTGCGCACGCTGGACCGGACCGTGGAGGGCCTGCGCGCGCGCGGGCACACGGTCGAGATCATCGCGCCCTCTGATGGCTACCGCACCGTGCCGCTGCCGACCTATCCGGACATCCGGCTGGCGCTGTTCGCCAGCCGCGACGTGGCGCGGCGCATGATCGCCTTCGGCCCGGAAGCCGTGCATATCGCGACGGAGGGCCCGCTGGGACAGGCCGCCCGCGCCCACTGCCTGCGCTGGGCCATGCCATTCACCACCAGTTACCACACGAAATTCCCGGAATACATCCAGGCCCGCCTGCCCTGGCTGCCCAGCAAGCTGGTGCTGCGCCTGACCTATGACTTCGTGCGCGGTTTCCACAATGCGGGCGGACGCACCATGGTGACGACGCCGAGCATGGCGGAGTTCCTGCAGGAGAGAGGCTTCACCCATCTCGGCGTCTGGGCGCGCGGGGTGGAGACGGACCTGTTCCGGCCAGAGCTGCGGCGGGTCGGGACGGATGCGGACTGCTATGCCGGCCTGCCCCGGCCGGTCTTCGTCAATGTCGGGCGCGTGGCGGTGGAAAAGAACATCGAGGCGTTTCTCGATCTGGACCTGCCGGGCTCCAAGGTGGTCGTGGGCGACGGCCCGCAAATGGCGGAGCTCACCGCCCGCTATCCGAACGTCAGATTCACGGGCGCGAAGTTCGGCGAAGACCTCGCCCGCCACTTCGCGGACGCCGATGTGTTCGTCTTCCCGTCGCGCACGGACACGTTCGGACTGGTCATCATCGAAGCGCTGGGAACCGGCACGCCCGTTGCCGCCTATCCCGTGTCCGGGCCGGTGGACATTATCGAGACCACGGATCACGGCGTGCTGGATGAGGACCTGCGCGCCGCCTGCCTTGGCGCATTGGACTGCGACCGGCAGGCGGCGCGCGCCCATGCCCTGCGCTATAGCTGGAGTGCCGCGACCGACATCTTCGAAAGCTACCTGACGCCCGAATACGAGCCCAAGGCGCGCAAGCGCTGGCGGCGGATGCGGCGCATGGGGCGGCTGGCCGCCTCTCCGCTGCACGGGCTGAAACGCGGGTCGCGCCGACTGTGGCGGATGCTGCGCGGAAAGAGCGTGCGCTAGCCGGTCTTGGACTGTTCGGCGCGTTCGCGGCCGCGTTGATAGGCCGCCATGCGCGCATCCGCATATTGGCCGAGCGCGCGGGCCAGACGCGCGCTATCATCCATGGCGGCATCCACGGACGCCCCCTGGATGAACAGCACTTCGGTGTCGGTGGCCGCAACGAGACGCAGCGTGTTGGCCCGCTGGCCGAGAATGTATTGCGCGCCGATCAGGTGGCCTTCGGGCAGGTAGTCCACGGACTGGCCGTCCTCGCTCTCCACCCGCACCGCGCCCGAGCGGATCAGCCCGATGCCGCGGTCATGCGCGCCGATGTCCGAGATCACCGTGTCGCGCCCGAACTGGCGCAACGCGCTACCACTGGCCAACCGCTCCACCGCGCTCTCGCTCGCCGTGCCGAGCACGGGATGCTGGGAGGCGGCCTCCACCGTCATCGCCTTCACGTCGTCCTCGGTCAGGTCGCCTTCCGCCGTCTGGCGCAGCGTGCGGATGGGGAACGGTATTTCGAGGCCTTCGCGCATGGCGGCGTAGAAGAGCCGCGTCATCAGGTCCTCGCGCGTGCGCCGGGCCTGGAACGGGCTGATATAGCGGTCGCAGTGGAAGTGCAGCTCGTAGTTCACGGAACTGTCGCCATATTCGACCGTGTGGACTTCGGCGGGCGGGTTGTCCGCCACATGCGGGCACTCGCGCGCGACCTGCAGCGCGGTGTCCTTCACATGGTTGGGCAGGTCCTTGTACGCAAACCCGAAACCGATCTTGTCGCGGTAACCGACATCGATCGTGGTATAGTTGCGCAAGGAACTATCTAGGAGCGTCGTGTTCGGAATGACCACGATGTCGCGGCCATCCACCAGCAGCCGCGTCGTGCGCCAGTTCAGGTCGATGACCTCTCCGACAACGCCGTCCAGCTCGATCCAGTCGCCCTCCCGGAACGGCTTGTCGAGCGCGAGCAAAAAGCCCGACACCACAGAAGAGAGAGTGTTCTGCAGCGCCAGGCCAATGGCGAGCGAGCCCACGCCGATGGCGGTGACAAACCGCGACAAGTCGAGCTCCCACACGGC
>JAHDEU010000028.1 GCA_020628635.1 Hellea sp.
CCCAACGGCGCGGGCAAATCCACACTGCTGCAGACCCTGTCCGGCGCGTGGCAGCCTTACGCCGGCGAAGTCCGTCTGGGCGGCCGCAACCTGCATGCCTGGGACAGCTCGGACCGTGGCCAGCATGTTGGCTACCTGCCCCAAGGCACGGAACTGCTGCCCGGCACGGTCGGCGAGAACATCGCCCGCATGACGGAAGCCGAACCGGACGCCATTATCGAGGCTGCCAAGGCCGCAGGCGCGCATGACATGATCCTGTCCCTGCCGCAGGGCTACGAGACGCCTGTCGGCGTGCCAGGCGTCGGCTCGCTTTCGGCCGGCCAGCGCCAGATGATCGGCATGGCGCGCGCTTTCTTCGGCAATCCCGCTCTCGTCATTCTCGACGAGCCGACAGCCAATCTCGACCCGCGCTCGGTCTATCACACCATCTCGCGGCTCAACACGCTGGCCAAATCGGGCACGCTGGTGATCTGCGCGACCCACGACATCAAGCTGATCCAGGCCACGCAAAAGCTGCTCGTGCTAGAAAAAGGCTCGGTCAGCGCCGCCGACACCAAGGCCTATCTCGCCGCGTCGCAACCCGCGCGTACCGCACGCCCTGCCCTCAAAGCCGTCGGAGCCTGATCATGCCTCACGCGAATTTCGAAAAGCCGTCACGCGACAAGACCGTCCGGCGCATGGCCCTGCTCTGCTTTGTCGGGTTCGGCGGGTTCACCGCCTGGGGCGCGACCGCCCCGCTGGAAGAAGGCGTCGCGGCGTCCGGTCAGATCGTGGTCGAGGACGAACGCCAGGTCGTGCAACACTTCGAGGGCGGCATCGTGTCCGAGATCTTCGTGCGCGAAGGCCAGCGGGTCGAGGCCGGCGACGTGCTGGTGACGCTGCAACAAACCGCATCGCTGTCGTCCCGCGACCAGATCGTGCAGGAATACGGTGCGCTGGCCGCCTCCGTCGCCCGGCTTCGCGCCCTGCAGGACAATCGTTCTGCTCCCGATTTCTCCGCGCTCGACGCGCTGGAATTGGGGCAGTCCGAGCGCACCGACATCATCCGCCGCGAAAGAGGCCTGTTCGCACAGCAGCGCTCCGCTCTCGCGGCCGACATCGACGTGCTGCAGGCCCGCATCCGATCCAGCGAACAGGTCCAGATTTCCCGCACGCGCCAGATCGAGATTGCCGAGCGCGCCCTCGCTTCCGCCCAGGCCGAACTCGACGTCATCACCGGCATGTTCGAACAACAGCTCGCCCGCCGCGACCAGGTCACCGCATCCGAGCGGCTCAAGGCGCGACTGGAAGGCGACATTGCCGCCCTCGTCAGCCAGCGCGACGACGCGCGCGCCGCCCAAGCCGACCTCACCGCACAGATCGCACAGGCCCGCGCCACATCTGCTCGCGAAACCGCCGCCTCCCTGCTGGAAACCAGCGCGCAGCTGCTCGCCGCGCAGGACCGGCTGAACCAGGCGCAGGACGTGCTCAACCGCGCCGTGATCCGCGCGCCCGTGTCCGGCGAAGTGCTCAACATGGCGTTCTCCACCATTGGCGGCGTCGTCGGCTCCGGCGAGACGCTGATGGAGATCGTGCCCGCCATCGGCGAGGTCACGGCCAGCGTGCAGATCGGCGCGTCTGATCGCGCGGCCGTTTTCGAGGGCCAAGAGGTCCGCACGCAATTCTCCAGCTACAAGGGTTGGCAGGCGCCGCGGCTGACGGGCGAGGTCATCGACGTGTCGGCTGACCTGAAGGTCGATCCGATCTCCGGCGTGTCCTATTACGAAGCGCGCCTGCGCGTGCCGCAATCGGAAATCGACCGCACGACGGACGTCAACATCCTGCCCGGCATGCCGGTCGATGTGTTCATCTATTCCGGCCAGTCGCGCACCCTGCTCGACTATCTGTTCGCACCTCTTGGAGAGTCGGTCTTCAAGGGCCTGCGGACGGGATAGACCGATGCGCGCCGCTCTCACATCCATCGCGCTGCTGGCGCTCGGCATGGCGTCTCCGGCTGCCGCGCAAGCCCCGCTGCAGACCTGCCTGTCCTTTGACGCCGTGCTGGAGCTCGCCAGCCAGCGCGACCCATCGGTGGAGATCGCGCTCGCCGGAGAAGCGGAAGCGGACGCCAACATCTTGGACGCGCGCTCGCTCTACCGGCCGCGCGTGGACGCTGTGGGCCGCACGGGAATCGGCAGCACGGGCGTGGTCGATAGCGGCGTGTCCAACTCGCTCGGCTTTCGCGCTTCCCAACGCGTGCTCGATTTTGGCGATGCCAAATATGCGCGCCAGTCCGCGCGGTCCGAATTCGCCGCCGCGCAGAACGACACGCAGCAGGTCCGCATCGACGCCGCCAGCCAGGCGGGTCTGTCCGCACTGACCTATTTCGAAGCGGACGCGCAGCTGCAGCTGACGCAGCGCCGCCAGTCCTTTTTCGAGAGGCAGCTTGCCGCGACCGACACGCTGCTGGAGCTGGGCGGCGCGACCCGCACGGAGCGCGCCGCTGTCGCCTCGCAGCTAGCGGATGCCAAGAGCTTCGCTGAGGAATTGTTATTCCGCAAGGAACGCGCGCTGACGCAAATCCAGATCCAGACGGACACGGCGCAGTCGCTCTGTTCGCGCGACGGTTTCCCATCAGCCTTGCTGCGCGAGGACGCGACCGCCCCGCAGCAAGCGATTGCGCGGGCAGTAGCCAGCAATGCCAATCTCGCCGCACTGGACGACCGCGCGGACGCCGAGGCCGCGCGGGCCAAGCGCGAGGCGCGGGCTCGCCTGCCCATCATCGACGTGGTTGCGACGGGGGCCTACTCCTCCACCAATGCGTTCGACGATTTCGAATTCCGCGACCGGATCGGCGTGGATGTGCGCGTGCCGCTCTATTCCGGCAATGCACTGGGCGCGCGCAAGCGACGCGCCTCGGCACGAGAACGCGCCGCCCGCGCCCGCTCGCTCGATTTCCGCCGTCAGCTGACGCAGGACGTGTCGATCACATGGCGGCGCATCCGCTCGCTGAGGGAACAGCTGGAAAGCCGCCGCGAGGTGGAGCGCCAGACCCTGCTGCAATTCGAGGCCGCAGAGCTGGAGCTGGGCGCGGGCACCAAGTCCTTGCGCGACCTCGTCGAAATCCGGCTGGAATACGAGGCCGCGGGTCTGGAGCGCATCCGCACCGAAGCCGACATCGCGCGCCAGCAGCTGACCTTGCGCGCCCTGACCGGACGCCTTGCGAGAGGTCAACTTTAGCCCTTTGCTAACCCTGTTCGCCAAGCCGATCGTAGTCTCTTTGGTGTTTAACCGGCTCGGGAAAGTTTAACACCGGTTGTGGGGCCGGCCTGCTTGGGAATGGGACCGATTGTTGGGATGGGCTGAAAACAGCGCCCGGCCGGACTCCGTCAGCCAGTACTATCTGGCCTATCTGGGGGAAGCGGCCGAGACCGTCGAGAGCGCGATCGCGCGTCTCGAACGCTGCGAGCTGGCAAGCCGCGTGACCGATCCCGCATGGGCGTCCGCCACCGACATCGCCCACCGCATCAAGGGCAATGCCGCCATGTATGACCAGGCCGATCTGGGACTGGCGGCCGAGCGGGTCGAGCGCGCCATGCGGTCGCGCACATCACCCTCTGATACCGCAGACCGGCTGAATACACTGCGCGGCTTCGCCCAGCACATCCGCATGACCTGCGCCGACATCCGCGCGGATCAGCACGAGACCGACGACGTGCCAGAGCCTGCTCTCTCCGCACCCCGGCCGCCTGCTCTGCCCCAACCCGTGCGCGAGCCTTCCCCAGAACGCGTGGCTCCCGCCGCGCCGAAAGCCTCCGGGTCGCGCCGAAGCGTCGTCATCGCCTATCGCGATCCGTGGGTGAGCGAGCTGGTCGCGAGCATGTTCGATCCCACGATCCAAGCGAATTCCGCCTCCACCCCGCAGGAGCTCATGCAGCTCGTGAGCAGTGTTGGCCCCGACCTCGTCATCATGGAGGACGGTTTCGACACAACCGACACGCAAGCGGGCGAGGACGGCACGACCCAACTGTTGCGATCGGTCGTCAGCCACCCTGCCCTGCCGGAGGTGTTCGTCGCCTTCCAGCCCAACTCGCCCGCCCGCATCGCCAAGGCTCTGTCCATGGGCGTGGTCGGGTTTTCCGAGGACCCGCTGGACGTGCTCTCCCTGTCGGAATTCGTGAATGCGCGCTTCAAGGACGAAGCACCCACCGTGCTCGTGGTGGACGACGACCCGGTCGTGCGCGACCTGCTCACCCGTATCTTGGGCAGTGCGGGCATCGAGGTGCTGACCGCGGGCGACGGGCTGGAAGCGCTCGATGTGCTGTCGGATGTCACACCTGACCTCGTCCTGCTGGACCGTTTCATGCCGCGGTTGGAAGGCGGCACGGTTTTGTATGAGATCCGAAACAAAGTTAACCTAAAGTCCACCCCTGTGCTGATACTGACCGCCATGGCCAATCAGGGTGAGGCCAAGAGCTGGTTTGATCGCGGCGCGGCCGATTTCATTCCAAAACCATTCGATCCCGAAGAAGTGTTGATGCGGGTGCGCCGCCACCTGGGGGCCAAGAACAAGGTAGCCTGACCATGTCGCCAAGCCGGACCCGCACCGCTCTGACCATGACGGCGCTGGGTGTGTTCAGCTCGGCCCTGCCGTCTCTCGCCCATGCCAATGACGTTCACGTCCAGGCGATGACCCTTGTCGAGACCAAGGATTTCGACGGCGCGCTGGAGCTGCTCTCAGCCGAGGACGCTGCCCACCGCTCCGAATACGACCACCGCTTCCTGCGCGCGCGCCTGCTGGCTTGGGACGGGCAGCACAGGGACGCCCAGAGCGAGCTCGACGCGCTGATCGCGGAGCATCCCGGCAATCCCGATCTCGCCCTGATGCGCGGCAATGTCGCCTTCTACCAGGGACGGCTCGCCGAGGCCGAAGCCTATTTCAGCAGCATCCTGCTGCGCTTCCCGGACTATTTCGATGCCCAGACCGCGCTGGACAATGTGCGCCGCGTGCAGATTGCGGAGCGCGACGCCAAGCGCGGCGATGGCTGGCGCGTGGATGCGGGCGGCGGATTGTCGAGCCTGAGCGACGGGCTGGAGAGCTGGCGCAACCAATATGTGCGCGCCGCGCGCCGCATCGGCAATGTCGAGGCGTCTGGTTCCGCGCAGCGCTACACCCGTTTTGGCATGACCGACACATCGCTCGGGCTCGGAGCGCGGGACGCGGTGCGCGGCGGTCTGGATTGGAGCGTGCAGGCCGAAATCACCCCCGACGCCGACTTCCGGCCTGAATGGAGCGCGGGCGGCACGGTAGGTCACGTTTATGCGCTGGAGGACGGTACGGTGCTCCATCCCAGACTGACCTACCGCTATGACGAATATGGCAACCAGACGATCCACAACGTCTCGCCCGAACTGACCGCCTATCTGGAGAATGGCGTGGAGCTGACGGGACGCCTCATCGGATCCATGCCGAGCGAGGAGGCCGACCAGCTCGGCTGGCTGGTCATCGGCGGCGTGCCTCTGTCTGATCAGGTCTCTGCGCGGCTCGGCTATGCGCGCGCGCCCGAAGCGATCAACGGCGTCACGACCACGACGTCGAGCGTGTTCGGCGGCGTTTCCTATGCGGTGACCGACGACGTCAAGGTGGGCGTGGATGTAGGCCATGACGCGCGCAAGAACAGCTATAGCCGCACCCACGCCAATGTTTCCGTCAGCTACAAGCGCTAGCGCAACCACCTTGCAGATGCCGGGCATCCCGCTCGGTTTCGTGAGCGTGGTCGCGGGGCTCAGCCTCGCCATGATGTTCATCGCCGTCGTGAGCTGCCTCCTGATCATCGCGCGCCGCGTGTCACTCAATCGCTATCTGGACCAGCGCGAGCAGCGCATGGAGACCTTCCGCACCGCGCTGGGCGAACATGTCAGCCGGGCGCATTCCGAGGAGACCGAGGAAGCCGCAACTATCGCTTTCCCCGAATGCCATGTGTCGGACATGTCGGAAATACTGCTGCATTATCTGCGCGTGCTGCGCGGATCACAGGCCGAGCACCTGCGCCAACTTGTGACCGATCAGGGTTGGGAAGAGGCGATCGCGCGCAGCACGGCCCACGGCACGCGCGGCGCGCGCATGCGGGCTTTGAGGGTGCTGTCCTATCTGGAAACGTCGGAGTCGCTGCGGATCATCCACAGCCACCTGGGCTCGGACCAACCCTATGTCCGGCTCACCGCCGCACGCGCGCTGGTCCGCCGCGACGCGACACTGTTCCTGTCCAGCATCGTCGAATCCTTCTCCGAAGTCTTCCCGGAACAGGTTCAGGGCCTTGCCGAATTGCTGTCCGGATTCGGGATGCAAATCACGGACGAGCTCGAGGACATGGCCGCGCGCACGGACCGGCCCGTCGTGCTGGCCGCCTGCTTGGAAGCGCTGATCCTGTCACCGCCGGCGCGCACGCGGCTCGACCTCTGCGCGCTGATGGAGCACCCGTCCGAGGACGTGCGCGCGGCCGCCTGCGCCCTGTCCTGCATCAGCGAGCATCCCGGCGCGGGCGACCCGTTGCGCATTGCGCTGTCTGATGACGCGCCCAAGGTCCGCCTGCGCGCGGCCAAGGCGGCCTGCGAGAACCGCGAGAGCGGCGTGGTCGGCGAGCTCTACGGGCTCGCCCGCGATCCGATCTTCTGGGCGCGCTATTGGGGTTTCCGCGCGATCTGGGCCACCGGCGCGGCGGGGCGTCAATTCGTGGACAGCTGCGCGGTGCGCGAACCCATGGCGGCGGACGTGTCGCTGGAAATGCGGGCCGGACATGTTTGAGTGGAACCAGGTGGTCGGATGGATCGACGCGGTCGCGGCCAATCCGGGCTTTGTGAGCTTTGTTTTCTGGGTCATGTTCACGGTGGTCGCTATTGGGGCAATGCAGAACTTCGTTTATGCCTGGGCCATTCCCCATGCGTGGATAGAGCTGAACCGCCGCAGCCAGAGGGAGGACGACAGCGTCTGCTGGGAGAACATGCGGTCGCGCGCCGCGCCGCCCATCTCCGTCATCGTGCCCGCCTATAATGAGGGCGCGACCATCCGTGACAACGTCATGGCGCTGCTCTCGCTGCAATATCCCGACCTGCGCATCATCGTGGTCAATGACGGCAGTTCGGACGACACGGCGGAGCGGATGCTGCGCGAGTTCGACATGGTGAAGACCCATCTGGTGCGGGACACCGAGACGATCACCCACAAGCCGATCCGCGGCATCTATCGATCGCCGGTCCATCCGTCCCTGCTGTTTGTCGACAAGGAGAACGGCAAGAAGGCAGACGCGATCAATGTCGGGCTGACCTGCGTGCGCACACCGCTCTTCTGCGTGATCGACGCGGATTCGCTGCTGGAGCCGACCGCCCTGCTGCAGGCCGTTCGGCCCTTCACCGAAGACCCGGGCAACGTCATCGCGGTCGGCGGTACGGTCGGGATCGTCAATGGCTGCACCGTGCGAAACGGCAGCGTCGAGGAATACCGCATGCCGCGCAACATGCTCGCCCGGCTGCAGGTGGTGGAATATGTGCGCGCCTATTTCATGGCCCGCACGGCAGCGAGCCGGAAAGGCTCGCTGCTGCTGATCTCCGGCGCGTTCGGCATCTTCCGGCGCGACATCGCGGTGGCCGTCGGCGGCTATGACACGACGACCGTCGGCGAGGACATGGAGCTCGTCATCAGGATGCACCGCCACATGCTGGAGCACGACGCGCCCTACACGATCCGCTATGTGCCCGAGCCCGTCTGCTGGACGGAAGCCCCGGAAGATTTCCGCTTCCTGTCCAACCAGCGCACGCGCTGGCAGCGCGGCGCGCTGGAATGCCTGTCACGCCACCGCGACATGATCTTCCGGCCGCGCTACAAGCGGCTCGGCATGGTGACGCTGCCGACCTGCGTGCTGGTCGATCTCATCAGCCCGGTCGCCGAGATACTCGGCTACATCCTGCTGGTGGTCTTTCTCATTCTGGGTTGGCTCGACCCGGCCATCTTCATGGCTGTTACGGGCTTCATCTTCAGCTTCGGCGTGCTGCTGTCGATCCTGTGCCTGGCGCTGGAGCAGGACGAGATCCGCCGCTTTTCCCGCCCGCGCGACCTCCTCGCCGTGCTGGGCCTCGCCGTGTTCGAGAATTTCGGCTACCGCCAGCTCAACTCGCTCTGGCGGATGAAGGGCCTGTTGCAGCACTTCCGCGGCATGACGCCTAGCTGGGGCGCCATGGAGCGCAAGGGGTTTGCGGCGTCATCGGAAACGTAGCGCTCAGCCCTGCGCGATGGCGATGGCCTCTTGCGCGAGTTTCGTAATGGCGGCGAAGTCGCCGCGCTCGACCGCGTCCTTGGGCGTGAGCCATGAGCCGCCGCAGGCCAGCACGGCCGGAACCGCAAGGTAGTCCTTGAGGTTGTCCGTGTTCACGCCGCCCGTTGGCATGAAGCGCACGTCGCGGAAGACGGATGACAGCGCCTTGGCCATTTTCGGGCCGCCAACGAGGCTGGCCGGAAACAGCTTCACGGTGCGAAGGCCCAGATTCCATGCCTGCTGCAGTTCGGTCGCCGTTGAGATGCCCGGCAGGATCGGGATGTCGGCTTTGTTGGCGACTTCGACCGATGCCGGGTCGAGACCGGGCGAGACGATGAAGGACGCGCCGCGGCGGATGACCTCTTCGGACTGCGCCGCGCTCAGCACGGTGCCCGCGCCGACATGGGCATGCGGAAATTCCCTGGCGATGGCCTCCAAGCAGTCCAGCGCGGCGTCGGTGCGCAGCACGACTTCCAGAACGTCCAGCCCGCCGTCCAGCAGCGCTTCGGAAATCTTCAGCGCGGTCTTGGGGTCGTCGGACTGCACCAGCGGCACGACGCGCTTGGCTTCGAGAGATGAGATGATGTCGGACATGGGTGTTTCCCGGATGAGGTTTAGGCCGGGCACGCCATTAAAGGCGCACGTCCGGGAATGCGAGTGCGTTTACGCCCGCGCCTGGAAAAAGCTGTTCACGGTCAGGCGCCCCTCTGCCGGGTCGGGCAAGAACGGCAGATCGTCTGGGATGTGGCCGCTATGCAGGATGCGCGAGCGGTAGAGCACGGCACGGTTGGGGCGCGCTTCCACGACGTCAAGCAGCTCGAAATGGTCGTCGCTGCCGCGCATATAGCCGGGCTTGGGTGTCTCGTCCGCAATGGCCTCTCTGAACTGCGCGAAACTGCGCGCGTCCAGCACGTCCAGCCCAGTCGCGCGGTGGCGGTAGAAGGCCGTGCCGCCTGTTTCCGCGCCGCTGAGATAGTGCAGCAGCGCGATGCGGCCCGGGTCAGGCGTGTCTATATGCGGACGGCGCTGCATGGGCGACAGCTCCGCCTCTGGCGTCGTCACCAGAGAGTAGGCGCATTGCACCAGATCGACACCGCGCGTGATCCCGAATTGTTCGCGGAAGACCTGCTCCAGCACGGCTCCGACCGCCCCTAGGTGGCGCGGATCGGCGGGTGCCTGCAGGCCGGGATAGTGGCGGGCATGCGCGCCGAACTCCGCGCTCAGTGCGGCCGCGCGCAGGCGCTCGAACTCCGGGTGGAAGTCGTCGATGACGACCAGCGGCTCGCGCGCGGAGCCTATATGCCGGACCTCAATCCCGGACACGGACCGTCCAGCCCCAAGGCGGCAGTGTCTGCTGGGAGGCGTCGATGCCGACCCGCTCGCCCGTCTCGTAGTCCTTGTACTCGACTGCGGGAACACCGCCGGAATAGGTGAAGCTCTGCGGCGTGTTCGATAGGTTGGCCGTGACCAGCACGGCATTGCCATCATCGTCTTGGCGGATGAAGCTGAAGATGTTCAGCGCGTTGTCCGTCTCCACCATCCGCATCCGCGCGCCCCAGCCCGCATTGTGCAGGACAGAATTGTCGGTCTTGAGCTGCACGAGCCGCTTGAACAGGCCATTGACCGGATCGTCACAGCGCCACTCGATCGGGTCGCGCTCGAAGAACTCCAGGCTGTTGCGGTTGTCGCATTCCTGCCCGTTATAGATCAGCGGAATGCCCTCGCCCGTGAAGGACAGCACGATGGCGGTCTCATAGGCGTCGCCATAGATCTCCTGCGTCAGCCCGTCCCAGGTGTTCTGGTCGTGATTGTCGGTATAGGCCATGCGCATGGCGTTGGCGGGCCATTGGGTCTGGTAGTCCGCGTAGTAGCCCGCGAGGTCTGCGGCCGTGTTCTCGCCTCGGGCGATGCCCTGCATGATCTCCTTCCAGCGCCAGGCATAGCTCGCATCGAACGCGTGTTCGTGCAGGTCGGGCTGCTGCCATTCGGCGAGCATGAAGACGGGTTTGACGCGGTCGAGCCGTGGCCGCACGCTGTTCCAGAACGAGGTCGGCACCATGCCCGCCACGTCGGCGCGGTAGCCGTCGATGTCGAACTCCTCGACCCAATAGGCGAGCGACTCGCGCATGTAGTCGCGCAGGGCCTCATTGTCGAAATCAAGCTCCGCCACATCCAGCCAGTCCGTGCCGGTCGGGTGCTGCATCTCGCCATCAGCATTGCGCGTGTACCACTCCGGGTGCTGCTCGATCATCCAGTTATCCCAGGAGGAATGGTTGGCGACCCAGTCGATGATGATCTTCATGTCGCGCGCGTGGACGGCCTCCACGAGGGAACGGAAGTCGTCCTCCGTGCCCAGCTCGGGATTGACGCCCCGGTAGTCCCGCACGGCGTAGGGGCTGCCCAGCTCGCCCTTGCGCCGCGCCTCGCCGATCGGGTGGATCGGCATGAGCCAGAGTATGTCCACGCCGAGCGCCTGAATGCGGTCGAGGTCCGCTTCGACGGCTTTGAAGGTCCCGGCGTCGGAATATTGTCGCGTGTTGATCTGATAGATGACGGCGTCGCGCGACCAGTCGGGATGGGTCACGGTGGAGGTCGTCACGGCACGGATGGGCTGGATCTCGCCCTCGTCGGCTTCCACCTGAACGGGCTCACTCGCGCAGGCGGCGAGCAGGACGGCCAGCGCCGTCAGGTGTAAAATCGCTCTCATCTCATGTCTCCTCGTCCGCCCTTCACCGTTCTTCCCCGCCCGGAACCGCCTCGCCCGCGATCAGGAATTGCAGCGGCACATGCACGCGGTTGCGCCAGGCGCGTTCGCTGTGATCATCGCCTTCGAATTTGCGCGTCGTCCAGTTCCCGCCGCGCACATAGCCCGCTGCTTCCACGGCCGCGTCCATGCGGTCCTGATAGGGCTCGTAATTGTAGTCCAGCGTCTGCGTCCCGTAGTCGAAATAGAGCCGGTGCGTCGCCGGGTCCGGGAGCTGGTCTTGGAACCACCCGACCAGTGCGCCGTCGCCTTCCGGGAAATGCGTCGAGACCATCCCACCCGCACCGAACACGTCCGGGTGCTGGGTGAGCGCATAGAGCGAGATCAACCCGCCCATCGAGCTGCCCATGACGGAGGTGTGCTCGCGCGCTGGCATGGTGCGGTAGGTCGCATCCACATGCGGCTTCACGACCTCGACCAGATATCGAAGATAGTCGTCCGCGTTGAGGTCGGCTTCCATGAGGTCGAACCGTTCGCGAAACGCCTTGCCATAGTCGAGCCCTGCACCTTGCGGAAAATAGTCCGCATTGCGCGTTGCGCTGTCGCTGTGCACCGCCACCACGATAGCGTCGAGACCGAGCGCGGTGAGCGCTTCGTCCACGCCCCAGTCCCAGCCGGAATAGCCGGACTGTTCGGGATCGAACACGTTCTGCCCGTCATGCATGTAGAGCACGGGGTAGCGGCGGTCCGGCTTGGTGGAATAGGACGCCGGGAGCCAGATTTCCGTCTCGCGCGGGGTGACGAGAGGGCTCGGCAGCGAGACGCGTTCGACCGTGCCCGTGACGCCGCGGTGGTCGCCTGCTGGCGTGGTGGCGGAGACTGGAGTTTCGTAGGACCAGTCGATTTCGGGGGTGGTGGTGGTGCAGGCGGCGAGGAGGGTAAGCGCAACAAATAGACCTCCCTTCTCCCCGAGGGAGAAGGTGCCCGCAGGGCGGATGAGGGGAATACGGCGTAACAAGCAGGCATCGGCGATCGCACGCCGTATCCCCCTCACCCGACCCTTCGGGCCACCCTCTCCCTCGGGGAGAGGGAAGTTCCTTTCATTGCGACAGATCACAGCTTCCGGAACCGCACAGCCGCCCCGCCCGAGCGCGCCAGCGGCAGGACTAGCCGATCATCCGCGCTCACCTCGCGAGTCTCGATGCGCAGGTCATACGGATCGCGCTCATAGTCCGCATCGGGTCCGTCGCGGTATATCTGTGCTTCGAACCGGCCCTCGCCGAGAAACTCCAGC
>JAHDEU010000029.1:0-5094 GCA_020628635.1 Hellea sp.
CGCCAGGTTTTCAACCTGGAAAGAGGGGTTCGATTCCCCTA
The DNA here is from genome assembly GCA_020628635.1 of Hellea sp. Taxonomy (GTDB): domain Bacteria; phylum Pseudomonadota; class Alphaproteobacteria; order Caulobacterales; family Maricaulaceae; genus Litorimonas. The sequence goes on from JAHDEU010000029.1 coordinate 42, forward strand.
GGGACTGCCAGTTGCTTTCCTCCCATCATTGCCGCTTTTGCAAGCTGACAGGCCCGGCCTGCAGCGCTATGTCGTGCGCATGAAACGCGCTGCCCTGTCTCTCTTCGCCGCCATGCTGCTCGCTGCACCCGCCACCGCGCAGACGGCCCGAAACGATGTCGTGGACTTCGGCGCGCCCGTGCCGCTGACGATCCAGTCCGGCGAGACCGCGCACGTTTTTCAAGTCGAGGAAGCCAAGACGCTGGAACAGCAGGCGCGCGGCATGATGTGGCGCAATGCGATGGGCGAGGACGAGGGCATGATCTTCGAATTCGACGAGCCCAAGGTCGCGACCATCTGGATGAAGAACACGGCCATCCCGCTCGACATTCTCTTTGTCCGCTCCAACGGAGAGATCCTGAAAATCGAGCACATGGCCCAGCCCTACAAGCTGCGTTCCGCCAGCAGCGAGGCCGTGGTGGCTGCCGTGATCGAGCTCAAGGGCGGCCGCGCGCTGGAGCTCGGCATCCGGCCGGGCGATACAGTCGATCATCCCTTTTTCCGCAGCTAGCCCTTGCGCTGCCAGCGCGACCGTCTATGGACGCGCGACGTCTGGAACGGGATGTAGCGCAGCCTGGTAGCGCATCTGTTTTGGGAACAGAGGGTCGCAAGTTCGAATCTTGCCATCCCGACCAGACGTCTTTTTCCCGTAAGCCTTGCTTAAGCTCCCGCGCCTATGGCTCGCATAGGCGCGTGGGGGAATCACATGACTGCAGCTTCGATGGGATTGAAACAGGCGACCGCTCCGGGCGCCGTGACCAAGTCCGCACATACGCGCGTCGAGGTCGGGCGCATCCTGACTGTCGGCTCGTCCAGCGCGGTCATCTCCATATCCAAGACGATCATCCGCAAGAACCAACTGCACCTTGCCGCGATCGGCACAATACTGAAAATCCTGACGAGCCAGTCCATCGTGGTTGCCATGGTCAGCTCGCTGAAGATCGGCTCGGCCGACGATGAGGGCATGAATGATGGTTGTCTGGCCACGCTGAACATCATGGGCGAGATCACGACCAATCCGACGACTCGCGAAACCAAGTTCTTTCGCGGTGTGCGCACATTCCCCGTGCTGAACGAAGCGGTCTACAACATGTCCCCGCAGGAGCTGCAGCTGATCTTCGCCAAACAGGCGGCAAGCTGCATCGAGATCGGCCGGTTGCAGCAGGACAACTCGATCATTGCCAAGGTGCGCACGGACGACATGCTGTCCAAGCATTTTGCCATCATCGGCTCTACCGGTTCGGGCAAATCGTGCACCGTGGCGCTCGTGCTGCAGGCCGTGTTGAACGAGAACCCGAACGGGCACGTCGTGCTGTTCGATCCGCACAACGAATATTCCAAATCCTTCGGCGACCGCGCGGAAGTCATCACAGGCGCGACCCTCGACCTGCCACTCTGGCTGTTCGACTTCGTGGAAACGGTCGAGCTCCTTACAAGCGAGATCGAGGACCAGGCGAGGGAGGAGGAAGAGGTCCTGCTCGACGTCATCCTCAAGGCCAAAAGGCTGTTCGACCGCGCGCTGAAGAACAATGATGTCAGCACGCAGGTGAAGCTCGACGATGTCGAGCACGAGCTGCAGCGCGCCACCCATATCAGCCTCGACAGCCCCGTGCCCTACCGCATCCGCGACGTGGTCAAGCTGCTCGACCATGAGATGGGCAAACTGGAGAACAGCAACAATCTCGGCCCTTACAAGCGACTTAAGCGCCGGATCGCGACGCTGATCGCCGATCCGCGCTATGCTTTCGTTTTCCGCAATCAGACCAAGCCGCTGGAAATCGCCGATCTCGTCGGCCGCATCTTTCGCCTGCCGGTCGCGGGCAAGCCTATCTCCATACTCGATTTCTCCTCCATCCCGTCTGAAACGCTGAACATCGTCGTATCCGTGGTCAGCCGCCTGGCTTTCGAGATCGCGACATGGTCGGGCCGGAAAGTGCCGATCCTTCTCGTCTGCGAGGAGGCACACCGCTACATTCCGCGCGATAAGAGCCTTGGTTTCCATTCCACGCGCCGCATCATCGGCCGGATCGCGAAAGAGGGCCGCAAATACGGCGTGTCGCTCGGCATCATCTCCCAGCGTCCGTCAGAGCTGGAGCCGAATACATTGTCGCAATGCTCGACGATCTTCTCCATGCGCCTGTCAAACGAGCTCGACCAGAACTTCGTGCGCGCCGCTGTCCCGGACGGCGCAAAGGAGCTGCTGTCCTTCCTGCCGAGCCTCGGCACGGCGGAGACCATGGTTTTCGGCGAGGCGGTCAATCTGCCCATGCGTGTGCTGCTGAACAATCTGGCCGAGGAATACCGCCCGCACAGCTCCAGCGCGTCCTTTACGGAGCTCTGGAAGAACGACACGGCGACACCGCAACTCATGTCGCAAGTCTATAAGCGCTGGAAAGCGCGGTCCTATGACATCGACGAGCCGCGCGCCGCTGCCCCCGCACAGCAAGCCAGTGTGCGGCGTGGTCCGATCAACGTGCAGGACACGCGCGCGGCCCTGCGCCGCAAAGCGCCCCCCGCGCAGACCACAGCGACCCAGCCGCACCGCGCGCAGGCAGCCGCGCCGCAGAGCCTGAGCGACGTTAAGTCCCTGCTGAACGCCGCATTCCACCGCGACGGTTCGTGAGCTTGTCTTGCGTGCCGCGCGGCGCTAACGGCGGGCCATGTACGCAAAGATCTACCGCCCACGCCCATCGGCCATGACGTCCGGCCGCGCCAAGACCCATCACTGGATCCTGGAGTTCGAGACCGACGAGCCGATGCAGATCGACCCGCTGACCGGCAATGCCGTCTCCACCGACACGCGCGAGCAGGTGCGCATGACCTTCGACACGCTGGAGGAGGCGGTGACCTACGCAAAGGCCAACGATATTCCGCACCGCGTTCATGGCAGCAATGCCAAGAAGAAACGCATCCCGCGCTCCTATGCCGACAATTTCGCCTTTGACCGCAAGCTTCCCTGGACCCATTAGAGCGGGGTCGCATCAGCGCACAAAACGGCCTCGTAGCTCAACTGGATAGAGCAGCTGACTTCTAATCAGCAGGTTGGGGGTTCAAGTCCTCCCGGGGTCGCCATCACACACACCGGACACGCCATGGACCTTCGAACGCGATTGCTCAGCACGTCGCGCGAAGACGCGCAGGCCTGGATGAAGTCGCAGACGCGAAGCACCTATCTCGGGCGGGACGTGGTGCTCTGCCAAATCCTCGGCCAGTGCAAGTTCCTCGTGCGCGGCGACTATACCGGCATGGCGCCGCATCTCATCTTCGACGGCTTCTGGGAGTTCTGGTTGACCCGCTATCTGGCCCAGGTCGTCAAGCCCGGCGATCATGTTCTGGATGTCGGTGCAAACCATGGATATTTCACGGTTCTTGCTGGTTTGCTCAACGCGCCGGGCGGACGGATCACGGCCTATGAGCCCGCGACGGACGTCCATGGCTGCCTCGTCAAATCCGTTGCCCTGAACGGTCTCTACGGCCGGTCACGCGTGGTGAATGCAGGCGTCGGTCATGTCGAACAGGCCAAGACGCACAGCTTCCTCCGTCACGCTGCCGAACCCCATAATGGCCGCTTCCTGCAGGCAGGAGAGTCGGTCGAAGCGGCTGCGTCGGTGGGCGAAGTGCTGGACTTCACGGTCAAACCCTTGAGAGCCGAGGACTTCGACCGGCTGGACGTGGTCAAGATCGACGTCGAAGGCGCAGAGCTTGACGTTCTCGACAGCGGTAAGGAGCTCTTCGACACATACGACCCGACGATAATCTGCGAAGTGAATCTGGGTCGCCATTACGGATACGGTGACGTCATGGACCGTTTGGGGCGCGGCGGCGAACTGCTCTATCTGGACGAGGATGCACAGATAAAACTCTTCGACGCCGAGACCGCGGAAGCGAGCAGGGGGCACGACATACTGGTCGTGCGACAACGGCAAGGCCTGCAGCTCTACTCCTGAAAGTTCGCCTCGGCCCAGTCGAGGAAAGCCTCCCAATCCTCTTTGACCACACCGTGCGTGCCCGGGCGCAGCCAGAATGCCTTGCGCGCGACCGCGTCGAACGTTCCGGGCGTCGGCGCGCCGAAGTCGTCGCCCCAGGCGGCGAAACTTTCCGTCCATGCACCAGTTGGGTCCGACCACACGTCGCGCCTGGCGTTGCCTTGTAGCACCGGCTTATCCCCAATGGCTTGCAGAAGGCGCGCGGGGCGGGGGAGCGACGACGGGTCTTTCGCCCGGGCCGCCAGGTCAGCGCGCCCCCAATGCGGATAGGCGCGGACCAGCGCGTCCAGCGGCTCCCCGTCGCGGTCGCGCATGTCGGAAGAGCCGAGCGTGCCGCTCTGATGCGCGATCACGCCGTCCACGCTGTCGAACCACGCGCCCGCGAGCAGAGCCGTCTTGCCGTAGCGCGAATGGCCGTAGGCGATGACGTCGCGCTCGCCCAACTGGTCGGAGATGAGCTCGGCGACCACGTCGTGCAGCCCGGCCCAGAGCGCGAGCGCGCCGGGCCGATCGCCCTCCGGGAAAAGCTCCGCCAAGGCGAGCGAACCGGCGCGTGCGCTGTCTGGCACGACCTCGCTCGGATAGACCGCGACAAGGCCGAAGCCCCGGTCGAGTATGTCCTGCAGCGGAGGCTCGACGATGTGACGGCCAAAAATGCGCGTCATGGCCCATCCCGCAAACCCGCCGCCGGAGCAATCGAAGCCGCCGGGGAGTTTGGGAGGAAGGGAGGCAAACGGCAGAACGTCCTGCGTCGGGCAGAAGTTCTGCGTGCTCATCACCGGAGCGTCATCCGCTCCTGTTGGCATGACTGCGGCGACCAGCAGTTCGCGTGTCCCTCCAGGGTAGGTCAACTCGACTATCCAGCTACGCAGCGTTCCGCCTTCGACGTCGGACGTGTCAGACGACAGGACCGCGTAGCGCTCGGGGGCGACCACCGGCCCGTAGAACTCGCGCTCGAGCAGGCGCAACGTCTCCGTTTTCGGCAGTGGTGCGATGGGTCCCTGCGCCCGGAACGCGACTGGTCGTTC
>JAHDEU010000029.1:5104-12272 GCA_020628635.1 Hellea sp.
GTGGGAGCCGTTTTCAGGATAATGCGAACCGAGGTGCAGGACCCAATCGCGACCGTGCCAGCGATGGCTGCGACCTTTGCCGCCGCCCAGAGCGCGCTACGCAGACGCGGCAAAGGCCTGCTCTATATCGGCGATCAGGTCGTCTGCGTCCTCCAATCCGCAAGCGAAGCGGACGAGAGGGCCGGGCAGGGCGTCGGCGTGGCGCCGCTTGAGCTGCGGATCGCAATGGATGGCGAGCGACTCGAACCCGCCATAGGAATAGCCGATCCCGAAAAGCCGAAGCGCATTGATGAAGGCGTCGACGCGCGCATGCGAGCGCTCCGTGAGCACCACTGAGAACAGGCATCCGCCGCCGGTGAAATCGCGCTGCCAGAGCGCGTGGTCGGGATGGTCGGGATGGCCGGGATGCAGCACCTGCAAGACTTCGGCATGCTGGCCGAGCCAAATGGCGAGCGCCTGTGCGGTCGCGGCCTGTTTCGCAAATCGCGTCGTGACGGAACGGAAACCGCGGAGAACCTGGTAGGCGTCATCGGGCGAGCTGGCCACGCCGAGTTGCTTGGCCGTTTTCGCCAGCTTCGCGCCGTGCTCCTCGCCGGCGCAGATCGCCGCGCCGAAGAGCAGGTCGCCATGGCCGCCGAAATATTTCGTGGCGGAATGGGTGGATATGTCCGCTCCGAGTGCGAGCGGGTTGAGGGTCAGCCCCGCGCTCCATGTATTGTCGATGATCGATACAGCGCCTGCTTCGCGGGCGACGGCGCATATCGCGGGAATATCCTGTATCTCGAAGGTCAGCGAACCAGGCGATTCGAGCAGAACGACAGATGTCGTGTCGCGCATGAGATCGGCAATACCCGCGCCGATATGCGGGTCGTAGAGCTCCAGCTCCACCCCCATCTGCCGCAGGAATGTCTGCCCGAAGAACCGCGTCGGCCCATAGGCGCTATCGGTCAGAAGGACATGGTCGCCCGGCTTCACGAAGCTCAGCACGGGCTGCGTGCAGGCCATGACGCCGGACGGATAGAGCTGCGCTGTCGCGCCACCTTCCAGCTCGCAGAACAGCGTCTTCAGTGCGTCATGGACATTGGAGCCGTGGCGGCCATAGCCCCGAATGTCGTCGCGATAGAGGTCTTCCGAGCGCTCGAAGAGCAGGGTGGATGCGCGTTCGACGGCTGGGTTGACCGGCGTGCCGAGCCCGGGGCGAGGACGGCCCAGATGGGCGAAGCGCGTGCTGGCGTCGTGCTGATTGTCGCGTCCGTCCGTCACGCGGAGATCTCGATCGGCAGACTATCGTCCATGCCCCACTCTGCCCAGGAGCCTTGATAGACGCGCACGTCTTCCGCACCGATGCGGGACAGCGCGACAGCGACAAGCGACGCCGTCACACCGGATCCGCAGGTAGTGATGATCGGACGCGCCAGGTCGACACCCGCGCGGGTGGCAACCTCTGCGATGTCCTCGACGTCGATATAGTAGCCATCGGCGACGACGTTGCGGTAATGCAGGTTCAGGCTACCGGGGATGTGCCCGGCGCGGCATCCTTGGCGCGGCTCTTTCTCGTGGCCCAAAAAGCGCCCGGGAGAACGGGCGTCTATGATCTGGGTATCCGAGCCCAGAGCGGCAAGCACGTCGTACTTGTCGGCGTGCCATCTCAACGCGTCCCCGCTTGAAAATGGCTCAACGGGGGAGGCACCCGGAAAATCCGCTTCTTCGCCATTGCCCGAAACCAGAGTCACCGCATGACCGTGTGATGCGAGCAACCACGCGACCCACGGTGCGGAGAAAAATCCAGCGCGGTCATACACGCACACGGGCGTGTCATGGCCGATGCCGGACTGGGCAAAAACGCCGGGCGCACCACCGACCCGTTCGCCGGGCGGCAGAGTTTTGAGCGCTTTCGTATCCACCGAGGATGTCGTCCCTGAGAGGAAGCCGCGAGCTGGCCGGGTGCCACCCACCTGCCATGTCGCGTCAACCAGCTGCACCATGCCCTGCGACGCGAGCGCCTGCGCGGCCTGTGCCGTGATGGTCTGGATCACAGCCAGCTCGGCACGGGCAGGCCGCGCTCTTCCAGGAAGGCGGGGTTATAGACCTTGGACTGATAGCGTTGGCCGTAGTCGCAGAGAATGGTCACGATGGTGTGGCCGGGGCCCATCTCGCGCGCCATGTGGATCGCGCCCGCAATGTTGATCCCGGAGGAGCCGCCGAGGCAGATGCCCTCCAGCTGGTTCAGCTCGAAAATGATCTGCAGCGCTTCGGTGTCGCTGATGCGGTAGGCGCGGTCCACGACCACGTCGTGCAGGTTCGCCGTGATGCGGCCCTGGCCGATGCCTTCGGTGATGGAGTTGCCTTCTGTTTCCAGCTCGCCGTGGTCGTAATAGGCCCACATCTTGGAGCCATAGGGGTCTGCCAGTCCGATCTGGATGTCGGGGTTCTTCGCCTTGAGGCCTATGGACATCCCGCCCAGCGTGCCGCCCGTGCCGACGGCGCAGACGAAGCCGTCCACCTTGCCGCCTGTCTGCTCCCACACCTCGTTGGCCGTGCCGTCGATATGGGCCTGGCGGTTGGCGACATTGTCGAACTGGTTGGCCCAGACGGCTCCGTTCGGCTCGGACGCCGCGAGCTCCTTTGCGAGACGCTCGGACACGTGAACATAGTTGCCGGGGTTGGAGTAGGGGACGGCATCGACCTCGATCAGCTCCGCGCCGAGCAGCTTGACCGCATCCTTCTTCTCCTGGCTCTGCGTGCGCGGCATGACGATCTTGCAGCGATAGCCGAGCGCGGAGCAGACGACGGCCAGACCGATGCCCGTATTGCCCGCCGTGCCTTCGACCACGACCCCGCCGGGCTTGAGCGCGCCCGTGCGTTCCGCGTCCCGGATGATCCACAGCGCGGCGCGGTCCTTGACCGACTGACCGGGATTGAAGAACTCCGCCTTGCCGTAGATGTCGCAGCCCGTCATCTTGGACGCGTCCTGCAGCTTCAGGAGCGGCGTGTTGCCGATAAGGTCGATGACGGAGGAGGCTATCATGGCCCGCCCAATGCCAGCTTCGGCGCGGGGCCGCTAGCGCTTTTCAGTGTCCGAAAAGGTCGCCGTGGGTGGCTTGTCGGTCGCCGGGGTGACCGGGCTCACGGCGATCTCTTCGAGCTCCAAGCTGTCTAGCCGGGCGGCGCGTTTGGGCAAGGTGCCCGACGTGGCCAGCGCGTCCACGCGGGCGACGGCGTTCTGCTTCAAGTCCTCATAGAAAAGATTGGAGGGCAGGGTGCGGAACTTGCCGCCGACCTTGAGCGGGCGGCGGAGGCTGCGGGAGCGCGGCTTGTCCACGAATAGCAGGCCGTCAAGGCATTGCGCGCCGACCTGATTGGGCTGCGCGGCGGGACGTATGTCCGGCTCCAACCCTTCGGCTGCCACGCCGCCCTTATGGAGCCTCTCCGGCGCATAATCTTCCGCGCGACTCCAGGTCAGCGGGTTGATGCACAGAAGGGGACGCCCGCTGACAGAGCCGAACGCCTCCCCGTCATGTACGAGCAGCCGTTCGGAGAAACGCTCGGCATTGGCGCTCTCTCCCGGCATGAATGTGCCGAACGCGGCAATGCAGCCCGTATCGGTTGCAGTCTCACAGGGGACCAGCGGCGCGAGGGCCTCGTCGAACAGATCGAGCGGCACGGGGTAGTCGATGACATAGGCCACGGCCAAACGACCGCGCAGAGCGGCGTCGCCCGCGAAGAAGTCGTGCAGCAGCCGCGTCACATGCGCCGCGCCCTGATTGTGCCCGACGAGCACGATGGGCCGCTCCGGCGGGCTTTGCGTCAGGAACACCTCGAAAGCACGGCGCACGTCCTGATAGGCGAAGTCCTGCGCCAGCCGCGCGTCCTCGCGCTGCGTCATGTAGCTGTAGAGCGAGGCCTGCCGGTAATAGGGCGCAAAGAGCCGGCCCGCATCGCCATAGGGCGTGACGTAGTTCGGCCGCACGATGCGTTGCAGCTTGCTCTTCCGGCGCAGATCGTCGCTCGGCAGGTTGTAGTGCTCGCCGCCGCGGTAAACGCTGGGCACGACGACGAAGACATCGCCTTTCTCCTCCAGCTCGAACGGGTCGGTGGTCAAGTCCGGCTGGCTCAACCAGCTCTCCGCGCTCGCATAGTCCGGCGCGGCGGGCGGCTCGTAGGTCTGGAAAGGCTGGCGCGGATCCTGGATGGTCTGGAAGATATCGTCGCGCCAGGTCAGCACGCCCGCGATGGTCACGACCAGCATGGCGAGCAGGGCCCCTCCGGCCACCTTGTGTACGGAGCGCAATCGTCGTGTCTCACGTCTGGGCATAGCGGGCGGGCCTTGCTGCAATCCGGCTTTGGGCTTAGGCCCGCACTCATGCGCCCGCAAGGCGCGTCAACCGCGGCGGAACACTGATGGCAGCACATCCCGAAATCAAGGTCATGCCCAAGGCGCGCCGCTTCCGCCTCATCCGCTGGTTCCGCAACCGGCTGATCACCGGCATCATCGTGGCATTGCCTATCGTGGCCATCGTCTGGATGGTCAGCAGCCTTGTCGGTGCGATCGACAATGCCGTGTGGAGCATCGTGCCCAACGCGCTCGACCCGCGGACCTATTTCGACTTTCCGTTCTGGTTCGTATCCGTCATCGTGGCCGTGGTCGGCCTGACCGCGCTTGGCATGTTCGTGAGCAACCAGGTCGGACGGCGCGTGCTGCGCGCGGGCGAAAGCGTGCTCGCCAAAGTGCCGGTGATTTCGCCGGTCTATAACGGCATCAAGCAGATCCTGAACACGGTCGCTCAGCAGAAGGACCGCGCCTTCCGCGATGTCTGCCTGATCGAATATCCGAAAGAGGGTATCTGGGCCGTCGGATTTGTGACCGCCGACGTGTCCGGCGCGCCCAAGGACTCGCTGGGCGAGGACTATCTCTGCGTCTTCGTTCCCACCACGCCCAATCCGACATCGGGCTTTCTGCTCTTCGTGCCCAAGGACGACGTGAAGCTGCTCGACATGACGCCGGAGGAGGGCGCGAAGCTCATCATATCCGGCGGCATGGTGACGTCCAACACGGCGCTCGAGGAGTTCGACCCGGACAAGCCGCGCGTGCCTCTGAGTGATGCGACGCTTAGCGAATAGGATCGCCACCCTTTTGCAACGTCATCCCGGACAAGGCCGAAGGCCGAAGATCCGGGACCCATCGGCATGAGAGACGCTAGCTTGCGGAGAGCAAACGATGGGTCCCGGATCGGCTGGCTGCGCCCTTGTCCGGGATGACAAATTAGGAACTGACAAAAAACCTAACCCGCTCGCATCATCGCAATGCCGGCATCCTGCTCAAACAGGTATAGCGCAATCCGCGCCGCTTCGCCGCGCGGTGTCTCGAGGTTCGGGTCCTGGCTCGCGAGCAGGCGCGCATCATTCGTCGCCGTTTCCAGCAGGTCGCGGTGCTTGTCGAGATTGGCGAGACGAAAGCGCGGCACGCCGGACTGTGCCGCGCCGATGATGTCGCCGGAGCCGCGCAGCTCCCAATCCTTTTCCGCGATCAAAAAGCCGTCCTCGCTCTCGCGCAATATGTTCAGCCGCTCCTTGCCATTGTTCGAAAGCGGGTTCTTGTAGAGCAGGATGCAGGAGGACGCCTTGTCTCCGCGCCCGACACGCCCGCGCAGCTGGTGCAGCTGGGCGAGGCCGAAACGCTCGGCATGTTCGATGACCATGACCGTGGCATTGGGCGCGTCCACGCCGACCTCGATCACGGTGGTCGCGACGAGTATGTCGTAGCGACCCGCCTTGAAGGCGCGGCTGATGGCTTCCTTTTCCACCGCCGTCATGCGGCCATGGAGCAGGCCGACACGCTCACCGAAATGTGCCGTCAGCTGGCGGTGGCGGTCCTCTGCCGAGCCCAGATCGCTGACCTCGCTGTCCTCGACCAACGGGCAGACCCAATAGGCCTGCTCGCCCTTGTCCACTGCGCGCCCGATGGCGTCGATGACGTCGTCCATGCGCTGCAAGGGCAGGGCGACCGTCTTGATCGGCTGGCGGCCTGCCGGCTTTTCGTCCAGGATCGAGATGTCGAGATCGCCGTAGCTGGTCAGCGCGAGCGTGCGCGGGATCGGCGTCGCGGTCATCACGAGCAGGTCCGGCGCGGAGCCTTTCTCCGTCAACCGCAGCCGGTCGCGCACGCCGAACCGGTGCTGTTCGTCAATGATGACGAGACCTAACCGGTCGAACTCCACACCGTCCTGGAACAGGGCATGGGTGCCGACAACGACGTCGATATGGCCTTCCGCCAGGCCAGCGTTCAGCGCCACGCGCTGCTGACCCTTGTCGCGCCCGGTCAGTGCCTCCACGACAAGCCCTGCGGGTTCAAGCATCGCCGTGAGCGTGTCCGCGTGCTGGCGCGCGAGGATCTCCGTTGGCGCCATCAGCGCAACCTGTGCACCCGCTTCGCAAGCATAGGCGGCGGCCATGGCGGCCACGAATGTCTTGCCCGCGCCGACATCGCCCTGGAGCAGCCGCGCCATGCGGTCTTCGCTCGCCATGTCGGCCTTGATCTCCTCGAACGCGCGCGCCTGTGCGCCCGTGGGCGGGAAGGGCGAGCCCTTGAGCACGTCATCCACATACTCCCCGCCAGCCTTCAGCGCCGCGCCCTTCAGCGCGCGGTTGCGCTCCCGCACCAGCGCCATGGCCAGCTGCTTGGCGAACAATTCGTCATAGGCGAGGCGCCGCAGGGGAGGGGCGTCAGAGCGGATATCCGCGATATGCGCAGGCTGGTGCAGGCGCAGGATCGCCTCATTGAAGCTTGGCCATTCCTGCTGCTTCAGCCACGGCGCGTCCTGCCATTCCGGCAGCGGCTCGCCGAGGCTGACCTTTTCCAGCGCTTTCCAGACCGCCTTGCGTGCAACCTTGGGACCAAGCCCGGCGGTGAGCGGATAGACCGGTTCGAACAGCGGGAGCTCATCGGCTTGCTCGGGCTTCAGCACATAGTCCGGCCGGTTCATCTGCGCCTGAGCATTGTAGATCTCGACCTTGCCGGAGATCAGCCGCCGCTCGCCCTCCGGATATTGCCGCTGCAGGGTCGAGCCGTAGCCCTGGAAGAAGACCAGATCCATCTCGCCGGTCTCGTCATAGACCTTGATCTTGTAAGGAGCGGTCTTGGAGCCTCCCGTGCGATGGCGGCCGATCG
>JAHDEU010000030.1:0-5947 GCA_020628635.1 Hellea sp.
GCTGGAACCAGTCGCGGCAGGTGATGCGGTTGCCGGTCCAGTTGTGGAAATACTCGTGCGCGACCACGCTCTCTATTCGCTCGTAGGCCACGTCGGTGGTCGTCGCCGCGTCTGCCATGAGCAGCGAGGAATTGAAGATGTTCAGTCCCTTGTTCTCCATCGCGCCGAAATTGAAGTCGCGCACGGCAACGACCATGAAGCGGTCCAGATCGTATTCGCGCCCGAACGCGACCTCGTCCCACGCCATGGAGCGTTTGAGCGCGTCCATCGCGTATCGCGCCTTGTCGAGCTTTCCGGGGTCGATGTAGATCTCGAGCGCGACCTCACGGCCCGACTGCGTGGTGAAGCTGTCCGAGAGAACGTCGAACTCGCCCGCGACAAGCGCGAAGAGGTAGGCGGGCTTGGGGAAGGGGTCGTGCCACTCTGCGAAGTGGCGACCGTCGTCTAGCTGGCCGGACGCCGTCAAATTGCCGTTGGAAAGCAGGTAAGGGTAGTCGGTGGACGCCTCGATGCGCGTCGTGAAGTCGGACAGCACATCCGGGCGGTCCGGGTAGAAGGTGATGCGGCGGAAGCCTTCGGCCTCGCACTGAGTGCAGAAGCGTCCGCCCGACACGTAGATACCCATCAGTGTCGTATTCTCGATCGGCACGCAGGTGGACACGATCTCGACTACGCACGCATCCGGCAGGTCGCGCAGCGTCAGTGCGGATTGGTCGAGCGTGTAGTCCGAGCGGGCAAGTTCGCGTCCATCGACCGTTACCGACACAAGCCGGATCGCGTCGCCGTCCAGCCGCAAATCGCCCGGCGCGCGTCGGCGCAGCGACATGCGGTTGCGGACGGTCGTGAGGTCGGGGTCGAGCGCGAAGTCCAGAAAGACGGTTTCGACGTCGAACGGGTAGGGCGTGTAGTCCGCGAGATGGATGGGCTTCGGGGCGGAATCGGTGCGCATGGCTGGCGTTTGGGCGAGGTTCGCCGACGTGGCAAGCTAAGCAAACCGCCCGTGCCGCAAACTTTGCTGCATCCCAACTTCGTCATCCCCGCGAAGGCGGGGATCCATCAAGACGGTGTGGGCTGAGCTCGCGAGCACCCCATTAAGTCTCGGGATGGATTCCCACCTTCGCGGGAATGACAAATTATCTGGAGGAAAAGCGCGACGGAGGCCTCCCGGTCGAACCGGGGAGCGACGTATCAGTGTTGATCTAGTTGGGCCTAACTCGCCTCCAGCAGCCCCGTCGCCTGAGCGCTCTTCAGCATTGCGGCCTGCAGCTTCTCGAACGCCCGCGCCTCGATCTGGCGGATGCGCTCCCGGCTCACGCCGTAGACCTGCGCGAGGTCTTCGAGGGTCTTCGGCTTCTCGGCCAGTTTGCGTTCCATGAGGATGTGGCGTTCGCGGTCGTTCAGGTCGGCGAGCGCGTCACGCATCAGCTCCATGCGCGCCTCGTGCTCCTGATCCTTGCCGAGCGCCTCTTCCTGGCTGTCGTAGCGGTCGTCCTCGAGCCAGTCCTGCCACTGTGCGCCGCCGTCCTCGGACCCGATGGTCACGTTGAGCGAGGCGTCGCCACCCATGCTCATGCGGCGGTTCATGGATTCGACCTCGTCCTCGCGCACGCCGAGCGTGGTCGCGATCTTGGCGACCTGTTCGGGCGTCATGTCGCCGTCCTGAATGGCCTTCATCTCACCCTTGAGGCGGCGGAGATTGAAGAACAGCTTCTTCTGCGCCGCTGTGGTGCCCATCTTCACGAGGCTCCACGAGCGCAGGACATATTCCTGGATGGCGGCGCGGATCCACCACATCGCATAGGTGGACAGGCGAAAGCCCTTGTCCGGATCGAACTTCTTGACCGCCTGCATCAGGCCGACATTGCCCTCGCTGATGACCTCGCCGATGGGCAGACCGTAGCCGCGATAGCCCATGGCGATCTTCGCCACGAGGCGCAGGTGGCTGGTGACCATCTTCTCGGCCGCTTCGGTGTCGCCGTCTTCCGCCCAGCGCTTGGCGAGCATGAACTCCTCGTTCTTCTCGAGCATGGGGAACTTGCGAATTTCCTGCAGGTAGCGGTTCAGCCCCTGTTCGGGCGACAGGGCGACGGACAGCTTGGCCGTATTGCCGCTGCGGGTCGTCTCCGTCTTGTCCCGGCGCGCGGGCAGTGTTTTCGTGTCAGCCATTGTGGTTTCTCCCTCCGACTGGAGGATATGGGGATTTGAAACCCGCTTTAAAGATCGCGTGAGCCAAAAACCAATCAGTTTCGGCTCACGCTTTTTTGTTTACGTCTGAAGGGCGCGGGAAGGGCTACTCTTCCTCGGCGTCATAGGCGATCTGGTTCTGGGACCGGAAGGCTTCCGTCTGGTTGTGCAGGCCCATGCCTTCGCCGGTCACGGCCTCCTGCGGGACATCGGATGGCTGGCTGACATGGCCGTCCTCGTTGAAATCGCGGGCCATCTGGGCGGAAGGCGAGTTCGCTCCGCGATCCGTGGCTTGTGCGTAGGCCTGCTGCGCGGACTGTGCGTCTGCGCCGGGATTGCCGTAGCCGCCGCCATTTGCTGTGTTGGTCATAGTTGTCTCCTTAAATTGCACGAACCCAACGGCGCGCGGAGTCGGCTTGTTTCGTGAAATCCGGGTAATCTTGCTTGCAAACGGTTCGTGGGCCTGTCGCTTGCCGCGCTGTGCGCGCTTCGCTAGGGGCGCGCGCATGAGCCGCTACGACCAACTCGACCAACTCGGAAAGCAGAAGGGCCTGCCGCAAAGCCCGGACGAGGCGGAGCTGGAGCGCGTCGCCAATCCTTGCGCGGAACCCTATATGGTCCGGCTGGTCGCGCCCGAGTTCACGTCGATCTGTCCGGTGACCGGACAGCCCGACTTCGCTCACCTGGTCGTGGATTATTGCCCGCGCGACTGGATTGTCGAGAGCAAGGCGTTCAAGCTCTTTCTCGGCTCATACCGCAATCACGGCGACTTCCACGAGGCCTGCACGACCGGGATTGCCCAGCGTCTGGTGAAGGAAATCGACCCTGTCTGGCTGCGTATCGGCGGCTACTGGTATCCGCGCGGCGGCATTCCGATCGATGTATTCTACCAATATGGCGAGCCGCCCAAGGGCCTCTGGATCCCGGATCAGGGCGTGCCGCCTTACCGGGGACGCGGGTGAGCTTACCGGGAATTGGGTTTATCTTGGCACAAAGCGCCGCTACAGCCGCGCCATGTCCAAGCTGAACCTCGCATGCGCCCCCGCCGATGACGATTGCGTCTGGTCCGCGCTCAAACGCGAGGCGGCGGCCTATGCGGTCAAGGAAGTGGCGCTGTCCTCGCTGCTCCACGCGACCATTCTCGACCAGGCGGACCTTGGCGGCGCCATCGTCAACCATCTCTCCGCCAAGCTCGCCACGCCGGAGCTGTCCGCTCTGAAACTGCGCGACGTGATGACCGAAGCGCTCGCGACGGACGATACGCTGGTTGGCTGCATCGCGCGCGACCTGCAGGCGGTGCAACAGCGCGACCCGGCGTGCCACTCGCACCTGCAGTGCTTCCTCTACTTCAAGGGCTTCCTCGCCATCCAGACGCACCGGTTTGCGCATGCGCTGCACGGCACGGGCAGGGACCTCGTCGCCTATCACCTGCAATCGCGCAGCAGCGAGCTGTTCCAGGTGGACATCAACCCGGCCGCGCGGATCGGCTGCGGGATCATGCTGGATCACGCGACCGGCTTTGTGATGGGGGAGACAGCGCGGGTCGGCGACGATTGCTCCATCCTGCAGGGCGTGACGCTGGGCGGAACGGGCAAGTCGGATGAGGACCGTCACCCCAAGATCGGCGACCGCGTGCTGATCGGAGCCAACGCCTCCGTGCTCGGCAACATAAAGATCGGAGACGGCGCCAAGATCGCGGCTGGCTCCGTCGTGCTGAAGCCTGTGCCGGAGAATTGCACCGTGGCCGGCGTTCCGGCAAAGCCGGTCGGCGGCTCCTGCGGCGACCCGGCGGCCGCCATGGACCAGACGATCACCTGAGCAGCGCGCTCCAACTCTTCTTCCCAAAGGCCTGAAATGAAACCCGAACAAATGAAGTCCGTGCGCGACTATCTGTGCAAGCGCCTAGGCTCCGAGTCCATCACGCTCAAGCCGCGCAAGGTGCAGGACAGCGTCGAGGTCTATCTCAACGACGAAATTCTCGGCCTTCTCTACATCGATGACGAGGACCCGAATGACGTGTCCTACGATCTGAACATCTCGATCCTGCAACAGGACCTCGACGGCTGATGGCCGTCTACGCGCTGGACGAACACACGCCCGACCTCGCCCATGATGTCTGGGTGGCAGACAGCGCGTCGGTCATCGGCAACATCATCATGGAGCCGGGCAGCTCCGTCTGGTTCGGCGCCGTCATGCGCGGCGACAACGAGCCGATCCGAGTTGGCGCACGGTCTAACGTGCAGGACAACGCGGTGCTGCATTCGGACCCCGGCCAGCCGCTGATCATCGGCGAGGACGTCATCATCGGCCACCAGGTCATGCTGCATGGCTGCGAGATCGGCGATGGCTGCCTGATCGGCATCGGCGCGACCGTGCTGAACGGCGCCAAGATAGGCGCGGGCAGCATCATCGGCGCGCATGCACTGGTGACGGAGAACAAGGTCATCCCGCCCAACAGCCTTGTCGTCGGCGCGCCGGGTCGGGTGATGAAGACGTTGGGCGAAAAGGAAGCCAACTTCCTGAAGCTCAATGCGCAGGTCTATGTGAAGAACGCGCAGCGCTTCAAATCGGGCTTGCGCCGGATCGATTAGGCTTCGAACAGCTCCGCCACCGCGCGGTCCACGGCTTGACCGAGATTGAAGCTCGCCCGCGCCGACGCGCCCGCATCCAACACGAACAGCCTGTCCTCGGGTCCGAGCGGAGCGGACAGCACGGAGCAGACATCCTCCGCGCTGGCGCGGGCGCGCAAGAGCCAGGTCGTGTCGCCGATGCGCTGCACCTGTCCGAGCGATTGCAGCGTTTGCAGGAAACCCATGGATCGACCCGAGCGGATCTCCGCCATGACGAGCGATACGGTTTCGGCGGGCTGTGGCGTTGCCTCGGCCTGGGGCAGAGCCCGCATCAGGCCGGGATAGGTCGTCAGCTGGCGAAACGCGCCTTGCGTGCCGGAGCGCAGGAATGACTGCGCCGTCACGCGGCCTTCCGTCATGAACCCCATCAGTGTTGCGTCGTCGAACGGGCCGTAGGCCGTGCCATCGACCTGCACATACCAGTGCGGTGTTTGCTGTGAGTTGGGTTGGACCATGCAGCCCGCCGCTTAGGCCAGGCGGTGCGCCGGTGAAAGCCTCTAACGTCTTTTTCGCGCGGCCAGATACAGGCCAATCGCGGCGACAGCAGCCGCAGTGGCGATGGGCAGGCTGGCTGACAGGTCGCCCATGACGATCGATGACAGCAACAGGCCCTGCAAGATCAAAAGAAGGGCCAGACCGCCTGTCTCGACGGGCCTGTCCGCATGCCACGCCCGAACCAGCCCGAAGAGCGCCGCGCCCAGCACGGCCCCGCCGAGCAACAGCACCACCGCGCTGCCCTCATCGGTCTGCGTCAGCGTCACGAGCGCATTGCCCGCAAGATCGGGGCGGATCAGGGCGTAGGCGATTGCGGCCGCGAGGACCTGCATGGACAGGACGGAGACCGGCCCGATCCGCCCCTTGGCCCAGCCGATGAGACCGGAGGCGAGCACAATACCTTGCAAAACGATCGCAACACCCGTGAGCCAGGTTGCGCTCGGCGCGGCATACCAGATGCTGTCCCATTCCCCGTCAGCCTGCAAGCCCAGCTGCAAGCCCAGCGCCGTGCAGGCCATCATTGCCACAGCCGCCGCCGCGCCGAAGCGGGAGCCGAACACGCCCGCGCTGAGCGCGAACACCGCCAGATCGGTGAGACCCAGCGTGACCAGAAGCCTGACCTGATGCAGGCCGCTCTC
>JAHDEU010000030.1:5957-12136 GCA_020628635.1 Hellea sp.
GCGCCGAAGCGGGAGCCGGACACGGCCGCGCTGACTGCGAATATTGCCAGCCCGACCCAGCGTGACCAGCAGCCTGACCTGATGCAGGCCGCTATCCATGCCGAAACCGGCAGCCATGAACAGCGCCGTCGCGGTCGCGACGATCACCAGCAAACGCGACGGTGCCCGCATGGCGACGCCAATAATGCAGGCAAAACAGAGCGCTATGAGCGCGAGTTCGACTGTGGGCGCTCCGACCAGCGTGGCACCTGCCAGAGTGACACCGAGCGCAACGAGGGCGAACCATGCAAGCGGACGACTGCGTGTGACCGCCGCTGTCATCGCGATGGCGGATACTGCCAGGGCAGCCGGGCTGACGCCGCCAAACAGCCCAAAGATCGGCAGCAGGAGCAGGCTCGCCAAGGTCGCTGCAGCAGCACTCGTCACAGCCAGCGCGCCCCGCGAGAACCAGCGTCGCTCGGACAGCAGAGACACGCACAGCACACCGCCCAGCGCGGCCAGCGCGAACAAGCCGCCGACGAGGTCGAGCGGCTGAGCGTAGAACATGGCGGCGAGCGCAACGCCGAGCAGGGCGAGGTGGTAGATCAGCGCCAGCGCGAGTGATGCCTTGCGCCCCTTCCGTGCCCGCGAGACGCCGCGCGTCGGTTCTGCGACCGCTTCCGGCAGCGGCGCGACAGCGGCGGGACGTGCGAATGAACGGGGCTGGACAAACGACTCCGGCCGCGTGGGACCATTGTCGTTTGCGACTCGTATGACGTGCGCGGCGGGCATTGAACGGGACTTGCGCAGATTCCGCACCTCTATCCAGCGCCTTCACCCCTGCGGCGAAAATGTGGCGGGCTTGCCACTGCTGATAAATAAGTCAGTGCTATTCATCCTCATCTGGCGCACGACCGCCGGGAATGTCGCCGAGAATGTCCATAACGGAGCGGATGAGCGGCACTTCGTGCTGCATGGCGCGGTAGCCGCGTTCGATCAGCTCGTCGGCGCGGGTGAACTCCAACATACCGATATGGCCGATGCGCGGCGCGACCAGCACGTCAGGCGGATCGCCCGCCAGACGCGAGCGCCCGATGCGGTCCATGACGATGTTCAGCGAGCCCATCATGACGGAGCCGATGCGCGGGCTCTTGCCCGGCTTGGCCCCGCCCAGCAGCGACTTCAAAAGCACGCGGTCGGGACGGATCTTGTTGAGCGATTGCTGCGCCATGATCGCGATCTCGGGCAGGTCTTCGTCGACTTCGATGTCTTCGGCCTCGAACGCGACTTCGTGGCTCGTCCCGATGGGGCCGAACGCATCACCCGACAGCGACACGGCGATGACCATATGCGCGCCCATGGCGCGGCAGGCCGACACCGGCACGGGATTGACCAGCGCGCCGTCGATCATGTGGCGGCCATCGACATTCACCGGCTCGAACGCACCGGGCAGGGCATAGCTGGCCTGCACGGCCGGGATGACCGGGCCCTGCTGCAGCCAGACCTCGTAGCCCGTGCGCAGGTCGCAGGTCACAGCCGCGAATTTGCGGTCGAAGTCCTCGATCTGGACGCCCTTGAGGTAGTGCTCCAGCACCTTGCGGAGCCGCGCGCCCTTGACCAGACCTGAGCCGCCCCATGACAGGTCGGTATAGTGCAGCACCTTGCGCCGATCGAGCGAGCGCGCCCATTTCTCCAGACTGTCGAGCTTTCCCGCCAGATAGGCCGCACCGACGACCGAGCCAATGGATGTGCCCGCGATGATGTCGGGGCGGATGTCCGCTTCGATCAGCGCCTGCAGCGCGCCGATATGCGCCCAGCCGCGCGCCACGCCGCCGCCCAACGCCAGTCCGAGGGGCGGGCGCTCCCCGCTGCCCAGCTTTGCCACGTCCAGCCGCATCAGACGTAGGCCGGTTCGCAATCGGGCACATCGCCCTCATGCACGCTGCGCGCGGTGAACTCTCCGCCAACGCCGAAGCCGCGGTAGCGAAGCGCGTAGTGGTAATAGCAATTGCCGCGGCGGTAGATGTTGAAGCAGGCGATGTGGTTGCTGCTCTCCGTCCACTCCTCATATTCGAAGCAGATGACGGTGTCGCGAATCCGCCATGAGCCGACATCGACCTTGTCACCATGGACGTGGCGCGTGCGGCCATCCGCCGTCGTGCGCTCTGCGAATGAGAAAGTGTCGATCTCCGCGCGCTTGAAATTGTAGGTCCCGCGGTGGGTCTTGTCGGTGAAGGCCGCGCGGAGCTGGTCCTCGTTCAGCGGCACTTCCTGCGTCGGGTCGGGGAAATAGTCGCCATCCTCATTGGGTTGCATCGGCGCGGGGCGATCCTGCGCGTGGGCGGGCAGGGCGAGCAGCAGAGTGAGCGCGAGGGCGAGCCGCCTAGACATAGGGTTTCTCGCAGGTCGGCACCGCATCGTCGATCACGCTGACGGCGATGAATGCCCGCGCGCTGCGGCTGTAGGCGTAGTGGCAATTGCCGCGCAGATAGATGGAGAAGCAGCCGCCGTTGAGATCGTCGTCGTAAGAGAAGCAGACGACCGGCCCCTTGGTGCGCCAGCGCCCCTTGGACACGACGCCGTCGCGCGTGTGCACGGTCGAGCCGTCCTCGTTCATCACCTCGGAAAAGTTGTTCTCGCCATTGCGCACGCCGTAGATGTCGTAATAGCCGCGATGCGTCTTGCCGGTGAAGATGGCGGACAGCGCGTCGTCCATCAGCGGCAGTTCCTGGCTGACATCCGGCACGTCCAGATAGTCCGGAATGTCGGGCGCGCCGTCCAGAGGGGTCTCCGGCATCGCGTCCTGTGCGAGCGTGGGTGCGGCGAAGACCAGGCACAGCAGGGAACAGAGCAGACCGCGTTTCATATCCACTCCATAACATGACGCGGGCGCTCCGCCATGCTAGAAAGCCGGGCAATGTCAGAGCTCCCTTCCGAACAGAACCTCCCGCGCTCCAGCCGCCGCCAGAGCCGCTATATCCGCGCGCAGGAACGCCGCGATGCGCAACGCCGCGCCGACCAGCGCTTCTACAACGCCATTTTCGGCGTCATCGGCGCCTGCGTCATGGTGGTGCTGGGCCTCGCCATGTTCGGGACTATACAGGGCGACGGGTCGGGCGCGGCGGCCGCCGACCGGCCGGAGGTCGTGGTCTCCACTTTTCTCGGACTGACCGGGCTGCAATGGGCGGGGATGGCCGTCGTGGCGGTCATCGCATTCTTCATGTGGCGGCGCATCTCCAAGCGCTGAGGGGCGGGATAGCCGCCGTCTTGCCAGCCGCGCGGGCAGGGACTATGGGCGCGCGCTCTTCTCTCTAGGACACTATCATGGCGACCAATTTCGCAATCGTCGGCGCGACCGGCAATGTCGGCACGGAAATGCTGGAAATCCTGAGCAGCTCCGACATCGAGATTGGCGATGTGTACGCCGTCGCCTCGCGGCGTTCGCTGGGCCGCGAAGTCAGCTTCGGCGACCGCACGCTGAAATGCGACGATCTCGAGCAGTTCGATTTCTCCAAGGTCGACATCGCGCTGATGAGCGCGGGTGGCTCGGTGTCCAAGGAATGGTCGCCCAGGATCGCGGCGGCGGGCGCCATTGTCATCGACAATTCTTCCGCCTTTCGCATGGACCCGGACGTGCCGCTGGTCGTGCCGGAAGTGAATGCGGACGCGCTCGAAGCGCCGGGCGCGCTCGACAGGAAGATCATCGCCAACCCGAACTGCTCCACCATCCAGATGGTCGTCGCGCTCAAGCCGCTGCACGACACCGTGGGCGTGAAGCGCGTCGTGGTCTCGACCTATCAGTCGGTCTCTGGCGGCGGAAAGAAGGCGATGGACGAGCTGTGGCTGCAGACCAAGGGGATCTACACCAATGCCGACTACCCGCCGGTGAACTTCACCAAGCAGATCGCCTTCAACGTCATCCCGCAGATCGATGTCTTCATGGACGACGGCTACACCAAGGAAGAGTGGAAGATGAAAGTCGAGACCAAGAAGATTCTCGACAAGTCGATCAAGGTCGCGGCCACCTGCGTGCGCGTGCCTACTTTCGTCGGCCACGCCGAAGCCATCAATGTCGAGCTCGCCGCCGAGCTGTCCGCCGACGACGCCCGCGCCCTGCTGCGCGAAAGCCCCGGCCTCATGGTTATCGACAATCCGACGGCTGACGATGCCGAGGCGAACTATATCACTCCCGTCGAGTGCGTCGGCGACTTCGCGACCTATGTTTCGCGCATCCGCGAGGACAGCACGCAGGATAACACGCTGGATATGTGGGTGGTGTCCGACAATCTGCGCAAAGGCGCGGCGCTGAATGCAGTACAGATCGCGGAGCTATTGGTGCATCGCGGGCTGATTTAGGGGCTAATTCTGATAGCGCGAACAGCCCCCTAAAATTTTCGCTCATCCCCGCGAAGGCGGGGATCCAGTCATGCGAGACTGTGCGGTCTCTTTGGCTGGGCGTGATCCCGAATAACTGGATCCCCGCCTTCGCGGGGATGAGCGAAGAGGGGAGGTGTACAGGCAACCGACTAGTCAGTCGGACCTTCACCCCACATCGAACTGCAGCTCCGCCAGTCGCGCATAGAGCCCTCCCGCGGCCGCCAGCTCCGCATGCGTGCCGGTCTCCACAACGCGGCCCTCGTCCATCACGACGATCCGGTCCGCCTTCAGCACTGTCGCGAGCCTGTGCGCGATGACTAGCGTTGTTCGCCCTTGGCGCAGGCTTTCAAACGCCATCTGCACCGCGCGTTCGCTCTCCGAGTCCAGCGCGCTCGTCGCCTCGTCCAACAGCAGGATCGGCGCGTCCCGCAATATGCTGCGCGCGATTGCGATGCGCTGGCGCTGTCCGCCTGAGAGCGTCGCGCCGCGCTCGCCGATATCGGTGTCGTAGCCGTCGGGCAGGGCGGAGATGAAGTCGTGGGCGTAGGCGGCCTTGGCGGCGGCTATGACCTCCTCGCGCGTCGCGCCCTCGCGGCCATAGGCGATGTTGTCATAGGCCGAGCCGGAGAAGAGCGGCGCGCCCTGCTGCACGACGGCGATGCGCGAGCGCAGGGCCTCGGGGTTGAGGCGTTTCACATTGTCCCCGCCGACCAGCACGCGACCGCCCTGCACGTCGTAGAAGCGCAGGATGAGCTGGAAGACGGTCGTCTTGCCCGCCCCGCTCGGCCCGACCAGCGCGACGGTCTCGCCGGGCGCAACGGTCAGCGTGACGTCATGCAGCGCAGGAGCGTCCTCGCGCGTGGGGTAGGAGAAGGTCACGTTCTCCAGCGCCACCGACGCATCGTCGCCTGGCAGCTCTTCGCCGATCAGGTTTGGCGTCTCGTCCAGAATGTCGATCAGCCGCTCCGACGCGCCGGACGCGCGCAGCAGGTTGGTGTAGGTTTCCGTCAGGCTCGACAGGCTCGACACGGCGAGGATGGCGTAGGTCGTGAACGCGGCGATCGACCCGCCCGTCATCTCGCCCGCCATCACCTGCCGCGCACCGTACCAGAGGATGCTCGCAATGCCGACCATGCCGATGGCGAAGAGCACGGCTGTCAGCCAACTCTGAATGCCGATGCGCTTGGCCTGCACGGCGTAGGTCCGCTCGATGGCCGAGCCGAACGCACCGCGTTCGAGCGCTTCTCGCGTATAGGCCTGCACGGTCTGGATTGAGCTGATGGCCTCGCCCGCCCGGCCGGACGCTTCGGCGAGCCGGTCCTGCCCGTCGCGCGACAGGCGGCGGATGACGGGCGTCACCGCCACCACGATGCCGACAATGATGCCGCCCACGACCAGCACGAGCAGGCCGAGCTGCCAGCTTTCCACGAACATGAGGATAATGGAGCCGATGACGACAGCGCTCGACCGGAGCGCGAAGCTGATCGAACCGGTGACGACTGTTTCCACCAGCGTCGTGTCCGTCGTCAGCCGCGACAGCACTTCGCCCGTGCGGATTCGCTCGAAATAAGACGGGCTCAGCACGGTCAGGCGGTCGAACACGGCGCGGCGCAGGTCCGCGACGACGCGCTGCCCCAGCGTCGTGATGAAATAGAAGCGCAGCGCGCCAAAGATCGCGAAGACCAGCGCGTAGCCGATTGCGAGCAGGAAGTAGCTGTCCAAACCCGTGTCGGTGCCCGGAAGCCGCGCGCAGTAATCCGCCGCGTCTCCGCCGCCGAAGCCGCAATCCACGATGACCTTGACGATGGAGCCGAACAGCAGCG
>JAHDEU010000031.1 GCA_020628635.1 Hellea sp.
AGGGAGAGGAAAGAGACATTCAATCCATTGAATTCCTCCCCGGAAAGGGGAGGTGGCGCAGCGAACGCAGTGAGTCGGGTCGGAGGGGTGACCCCAACATCAGCCGCGCGCCCGCGCGACCTTCCTCGCTACGCGCCCAACAACGGATAGCTCGCCTCCACGTCATACCGGTTCGGCCCCGCCTTGGTCCGGTGACTGCTCATCAGCACCATGCGGTCGATCAGGAACGGCCCGACCTCCAGACCCGCGTGCTTCTGCTCCCACTCCGCGATCTTGGGCACGTCCGGAAACGGCTTCAGATAGGCCAGCGTCAGATGCGGCGTGTAGCTGCGCGTTTCCATGTCGATGCGAAGCTCCCGCGCCGCCCGGCGGCAATGCTTGTGCAGGCGCGACAGCTCCGCGTCGTCCCGCAGACGGCAATGCAGCTGGTGCGGCTCGGCGCGGCCGAAATGGCCGACGCCGTCCAGATGGAGTTCCAGCGCGGGCATGGGCTTGCGCGCGAGCTCCTCGTCGAGTTCTTCGGCCAGCCGGTCGCTGACCTCCCCGAAATAGCCGACCGTGATGTGCAGTTTCTCGGACGGATGCCAGCGCGCGCCGGGCACGCCTTTCTGGATGCGGCGGACGGCGAGGGCGACACCGGGCGGCGGGAGCAGGGCGGCAAACAGGATCATGGGCGTTGGGTGGCGTTCTCGCGCCGGTTGTCGCTAGCGCCCGAGCGGGCAGCGATAGGTTTCGTGAATGCGCGTGGCCTGCGCCTCCATGGCGTCGGTCCACTCGATGTCGTGGGCGTCGATGTTCTCTTTTAGCTGTTCCAGCGAGGTCGCGCCGATGATGTTGGATGTCAGGAACTCGCGGCTCTCGACGAATTTCAGCGAGAATTGAACGGGCGTCAGGCCGAGATCGCGGGCCGTGTCGTTGCAGTCCATCCAGCACTCGCGGTTGTTCATGTAGTTTTCCATGAAGCCCGAAAAGCTGGCCGCGCGCGAACCCGCGGGCCGGTTGCCGTCATCGTATTTTCCCGTGAACACGCCCATGCCGAGCGGGGAATAGGCCAGCAGCCCGACCTGTTCGCGCATCGCGATTTCCGCGCGGTCATAGTCGAACCGGCGCGCCATGAGATTGTACACGCACTGGTTGGAGACCATGCGCGGCAGCCCGGCCGCCTCGCTCAGCGCGATGTATTTCATGGTCGCCCAGGCGGATTCGTTTGACAGCCCCACATGCCGGATGCGCCCCGCCTCCACATGGCGCCCCAGCGCGCCCAGAATGTCTTCCAGCGGCACCATGTCCGACGTGTCGTAGTCATGGTAGGCGTGGAAGCCGAAGCCCGGCATGGGGCGGTCGGGCCAGTGCAGCTGGTAGAGGTCGATATAGTCGGTCTGCAGGCGGCGCAGGCTGTGCTCCACCGCGTAGTCGATCTGCGCGGGCGTGTGGCGGGTCATGCCGACACCCCCGTCCCGCGTCCAGGTCATGCCCGAGCGCCCCACCACCTTGGTCGCGATGACCACGTCGTCGCGCTTGCCGCGGCCCGCCAGCCACGTGCCGATATATTCTTCCGTGCGACCCTGCGTTTTCGGATCGGCCGGCACGGGATACATTTCGGCGGCGTCTATGAAGTTGATGCCGCGCGACACGGCGTAGTCGAGCTGTTCATGGGCCTCGGACTCAGAGTTCTGCTGCCCCCAGGTCATCGTGCCGAGGCAGACCGAGCTGACATCGATGCCGGTGCGTCCGAGTTTGCGCATGTCCATGGGCGGGCGGTCCTTGAGGCTGTTGGGAGAGCGCGCCGTCTAGCGAAGCCGGGCCGCGCGCGCACCTGTTAAATGAGGGGCGGCCCGCAGCAACGCTTAACCCCGCTTCGGCGTTATGATTGGCAAGAGCGTGCGTTTGCGCCTATATACACCCCAAAGGCCTGCGCATTCACGCGGGCACGGACAACAACGGAGTTCACGATGAACGATTTTAGAAACGGCGTGATCGGGGCCAATGCGGACACCGAGCTCGGCCTGAAGAGCTTCATGCTCGGCACTTATCGCTGGATGGCGCTGGCCATGGGCGTGACGGCGACCACGGCCTATCTGTTCGGCACCTATGTGCTGACCCCGGAAATCGCGCAGATGCTGTTCGGCAATGTCATCGTCGCGCTGATGATCGTGGGCGGCATCATCTTCGCCTTCAGCGCGGTGGGCAAGAAACTGCCGACCATGTCCATGGGCGGCGTTCTGACATTCCTGTTCGCTATGGCGGCGGCGCTGGGCGTGCTCGCCAGCACGCTGGTTTATCGCGACCCCGCCATCGTCGCGAAAATCTTCTTCATGACCGTGGCGCTGTTCGGCGGCCTGTCCATGTTCGGCTACACGACCAAGACGGACCTGACGCCCTATTTCAAGTTCGCGGCCATCGGCTTCATGGTGTTTGTCGGCTACATGCTGCTGAGCATGGCGATTCCGGCAATCGCGCCGACCGGCATGATGCAGACCATCGTCTTCGCCGTCGCCCTGCTGTTCATCTCGGTTATCGTGGCGGGCGAAACGCAGATGCTCAAGCGGGTCTATTACTCGCTGGGCAATGACGGCGAGATGATCAACAAGTTCAGCGCCTACGGTGCGGCGCTGCTGCTGCTGAGCTTCTACAACATGTTCCAGCTGCTGATGGCCTTGTTCGGTCGCGACTAGTCGCGCTCGGCCCACAGCCTGGACATGCGAAAGCCCCGCCCACCCGGCGGGGCTTTTTTCTATGCCGCTACTTCGGCGGCAGCGTCTTCTTCGCAAACCGGCAGAGATCCGCGATCCGGCAGTCATAGCATTTCGGCGTTCTGGCCAGGCAAACATAGCGGCCGTGCAGCAATATCCAGTGATGCGCGCCCAGCCGGAACTCGTCCGGCGTCACGCGCAACAGGTTGAGCTCCACGATGGTCGGGTCCTTGCCCGGCGCCATGCCGGTGCGGTTGGAGACGCGGAAGATGTGCGTGTCCACCGCCATGGTCGGCTGGCCGAAAGCCTCGTTGAGCACGACATTGGCCGTCTTGCGCCCCACGCCCGGCAGGCGGATGAGCTGCTCGCGCTCCTGCGGAACCTCTCCGCCGAACTCGTCGAGGATCATGCGCGACAGGGCGACCACATTCTTGGCCTTGTTGCGGTAGAGCCCGATGGTCTTGATGTGCTCGCGCACGGCCGTCTCCCCCAGATCGACCATGGCCTGCGGGGTGGGCGCGGCGGGAAAGAGCCGGCGCGTGGCCTTGTTGACGCCGACATCCGTGGCTTGGGCGGACAGCGCGACGGCCACCACCAGCTGAAAGGGCGTGTCGTATTCCAGCTCGGTGACCGGGTCGGGGTTCTGGTCGCGCAGGCGGCGATAGATCTCCGCAATATCCGCGCGGTTCATGCGCGGCCGCGGCAGGGTCTTGTAGAGGCGTTCCTTCACTGGGAGTCTGCGAGTGCCGCCTTTTCCCGCGTGCGGCGGATGATGGCGTTGAACAAATTGTCGGCCAGGTCCGAACTCGGCTGCGCCACCAGCGCGCCGTGTTCGGAAAACGCACTGCCCGCATTGCCGCAGCCGACCTGAACCGGGATCACTTCCGCGCCCAGCCGCGTGAGAATGTACTGGATCTGGCGCATGCACATGATGCCGCTCATCGGGCCGGGCGTGCAGGACGCGATCCCCCAGACGGGCCCGAAGAAATGCGCGCGGTCGAATGTGGACGTCCAGTCGATCACGTTCTTGAGCAGCGGCGGCAGCGAGCCGTTATATTCCGGGCTGACCACGACCACGCCGTCGAAGGTCGCGAGATGCTTCACCAGCGCCTTGGTCGTTTCCGGCAATTCCAGATCGCCGTGATAGAGCGGCATCTCGTATTCGCCCAGATCGACGCGCTCCGCCGTCGCGCCGTGCTCTTCTGCCCGCATCATCAGGGCGGATTCCAGCTGGCGGTTGATGGAGCCGTCCCGCAGCGAGCCGCATAGAAAGGCAATCTTGACGTTTGTTGACATGCGCCGCGCCTATGGCAGCTCACCTCGGCGTGCAAGAACCTTGCGTGTCGCAGTCCTGCGCCCATATCGGGGGCCATGGTTTACGGCGATATCGTCCTCTATCTGATCTTCGGGCCGCTGCTGCTGATGGCGGTGGCGTTTTCCCTGCGCGCGCTGATCGGCCTGCGCGGATTGCGGGCCGAGGCGGAGGCCGACTACGACTACCGTGTCGCGAATGGCCTGCATCCCGGCGTCGAGGAATCGCCTTTCGTGGAGACCTATATCCGAGTCAGCCGCCCGCGCGGCGCGATCCACGCAGCCGTCGCGCTCTGGGCCGTGCTGCTCGCCACGCCGGTCATCGCGGCGGTGCTGGAGTTCCTGCTGGAGCTGCTCTGGCAGGCCTCGGGCCAGTCCCGCGTCTTCGAGCCGGGCTATCTGGTCTGGGCGTTTTTCATCTTCTTCGGCCTGCTCGGCGCCTGGGCCGCCATCGGTTATGCCGTGGCCCGCCGCTACCACCGCCGCGCACCGGGACGCCTGGAAGACGAGTTGCGGCTGCTCTAGCCGCCCAGCACATCGTCCATCGAATACAGCCCCGCAGGCTTGCCCACCGCCCAGCGCAGCGCGGACAGCGCACCATCGGCGAAGACGTCGCGGTTGAGCGCGGAGTGTCCCAGCGTGATCATCTCGGAATTGCTGACCAGCCGCACTTCGTGGTCGCCATAAACGCCGCCGCCGCGCAGCACCGCAAAGCCGATATCGCCGCGTCCGCGCGCACCCTTCCGCTCGTGCGAGGCCACGATACCGAGCTGCACATCCCGGCCATCCGCCACCGCCTCGCCCAGCATCCATGCCGTGCCCGACGGCGCATCGACCTTGTCGCGGTGGTGCATTTCCAGGATTTCGATGTCCCAGTCATCGCCGAGGCTGGAGGCGGCCTGATAGGCCAGCCGCATGAGCAGGTTGATGCCCAGCGAGAAATTGCCGGACTGCAGCACGGCCAGGCGCGCGGACGCCTTCTTGATCCGCTTGTGCACGCCGGTCGACAAACCCGTCGTGCCCGACACAAAGGCGCAGCCATCCTTGAGATGCGGCAGGGCATGGACGATGGCGCTCTCGCTGGAAAAGTCGATCACGCCGTCACACTGCGCCAGCGACGCATAGTCCGGCGCCTCCGCGCTGACCCGCGCGACGACCTCCACGAAGTCGTCCTCTGCAGCCAGCCGGTCCACCGCCTGCCCCATGCGGCCGTCCGCGCCCAGTAGTCCCAATCTGATCATGGGTCGCGCCCTACAGCCTTTCGCAAATTTAAGGAAGATGAGCCGGACGCGCACGCACTATTCAGTCGGAGTTCAAGCCTTTTGCGCTAACTCGCATCCATGAAAACGATTCGCCCCATTCTGCTGACCGCCGCCCTGCTGGCTCCCGCGACGGCCCTGCCCATCGCGGCAGGCGCGCAGGTGCGCCCCGCGCAACCGCAAAGCCAGTTCGCCCCCGCCCAGCTGCCCGCCTTCACCGAGCCGCGCAATGTCCCGGCGGACCTCGCCCGGCTGGACGCGGCGCTGAACGGCACGGCGAGCTTTTCCGGCCGTTTCGCGCAATATGGCGCGGATGGGTCCTATTCCACGGGCACGGTCGAGCTGCAGCGGCCCGGCAAGGTCCGGTTCGAATATGACGACCCGAATCCGCTGCTGATCGTCAGCGACGGCGTGACGCTGACCTATCACGACCGCGCGCTCGACACGACGGACCGTGTCCCACTGTCGGCCACGCCGCTCAACTACTTCCTCAAGGAGAACATCGACCTCGCCAACGACACCGAAGTCGTGGCGCTGCAGAAGCTGCCCACGGAGTGGCGGATGAGCGCACGCGACGGCTCCGGCAATCTGGACGGCGCGATCACCATGGTCTTCGAGCCGCAGACGCTGGCGCTCAAGCAATGGATCATCACCGACGAGTTCGGCGGCCAGACGACCGTGCAGTTGTCCGACCTGCGCTACAATGAGCGCATCGACCCGCGCCGCTTCATCCTGCGCGATACCGGCCGCCGGGACCGCCGCCGCCGGTAGATTTTGCCTCTCGCGCACCTCGCTTGAGCCAAGCGAGACGGCAACCTTGCGCGCATTACGGCGTAGCACTCGGCCATGGTTGATCCCGCCGCGTTCGTCACCCTGCGCCCCGGCCTCTCCCGGCTGAACCCGGACAGTGAGGCGACCGTCGTCGCGCGCGCGCTCGAACAGCTGCAGTTCTCCGACACCGAGCGCGAACGCATCCAGGCCCGCGCCAAAGATCTTGCTGGCAAAGCCCGTGCCCGCGCCGCGCGTGGCGGGCTGGTGGACCGCTTTTTGCAGCAATATGGCCTCTCGGACGAGGAAGGCGTCGCCCTGATGCGGCTCTGCGAGGCCCTCATCCGCACGCCCGATATTCGCACCTCGCGCCTGCTGGTCCGCGACAAGATCGGCGACGCCAGCTGGTCCCGCCATGTCGGGGAAAGCGACAGCACGATCGTCAATATCGGCACGCGTGGCCTGCAGCTCACGCGTGCCTGGATCGAGGCGACAGGCGGGCAGACAGCCGACAATCTCGCAGCCCGCCTCGGCGACCGGGTGATGAACCAGGCCGTGCGCCAGGTCATCGAGCTGATGGGTGATCACTTCGTCATGGGCGCCACGATAGAGGACGCGCAAGCCCGCGCGCGCAAGCTGGCGAGAGACCATGGCGAGCTGTCCTATTCCTACGACATGCTGGGCGAGGCCGCGCATACGACGGCCGACGCCCGGCGCTATTTCGACGCCTATTCCGACGCGATCACGGCGCTGTCGCTGGACACCCCCGGAGAGACGACGCGCACGGCCGACGGCATCTCCGTCAAGCTATCCGCCCTGCACCCGCGCTATGAGCTCGCCCAAGCCCATATCTGCGTGCCCGAGCTGGCGGAGCGCGTCATCACGCTGTGCCGGCAAGCTCATGCGGGCGGCATCGGGCTGAGCCTCGACGCCGAGGAAGTCGAACGGCTGGAAATGTCGCTCGACATCGTGGAGCGCATTTTGGCGGAAGCCGAGCTTGCCGATTGGGACGGGCTGGGCGTGGTCGTGCAGGCCTATCAGCGCCGCGCGCCCTCTGTGATCGACGCGGTCTCCGACATGGCGCTCCGCGCGGGCCGGCGCGTCAACATCCGCCTGGTCAAGGGCGCCTATTGGGACCGCGAAATCAAGCGCGCGCAGGTGCTGGGCCTGCCCGACTATCCGGTCTTCACGCGCAAGGTGAACACCGATGTCGCCTATCTGGCCTGCGCGCGCAGACTGCTGGAAACGGGTGATCACATCTACCCGCGCTTTGCCACGCACAACGCCCACACGGTTGCCGCCATTGCCGAGATGGCAGGCCCGGACCAGCCCTACGAATTCCAGCGCCTGCACGGCATGGGAGAGGCGTTGCACCGCACGGTCTCGGAGACCTCCAACCGCCGCTGCCGGGTCTACGCGCCTGTGGGCGCCCATCGCGACCTCTTGCCCTATCTGGTGCGGAGGCTGCTGGAAAACGGCGCGAACTCGTCCTTCGTCAACCAGCTGATGAACCCCGAAGTCGCCATTGACGACATCGTGCGCGATCCGGTCGCGGAAGCCTCCGCCAACGACCCGGTCGCCAATCCCGCGATCCCCGCGCCGCGGGACCATCTGGACGGCGAGCGCCTTGCCGCGCTCGGCTACGACCTCGGCGATGTCGCCACGGCGCGCGCCGTGCTGGAGATGAGCGCGCATCAGACGAACGTCGAGTTGCCCACCATCGACCCGGACGACGCGGTCAACGCGGTAGCCAGATCCGACTGGCCCGCCACGCCTGCGCCTGAACGCGCCGACATGCTGCGCCGGGCGGCGGACCGCATGGAAGCGGAGCCGGGGGCCTTCCTGTCGCTCTGCGTGAGCGAGGCCAGGAAGACCCTGCCCGACGCGGTGGCGGAGCTGCGCGAGGCGGTCGATTTTCTGCGCTATTACGCCGATCAGGCGACTGGAGAGCGCATGGAAGGCCGGGAGCCGCTGGGCACGGTCTGCGCCATCTCGCCGTGGAATTTCCCGCTCGCCATCTTCATCGGGCAGGTCGCGGCGGCGCTCGCAGCCGGCAACACAGTCGTCGCCAAGCCCGCCGAGCAGACGCCGCGCATCGCGGCGCTGGCGACCCGGCTCCTGCACGATGCGGGCGTGCCGAAGAACGCGCTGCAGCTCGTCGTCGGAGACGGCAAGGTCGGAAAGGCGCTGGTCGAGAACGCATCCGTCAACGGCATCGTCTTCACCGGCTCCACCGCCACGGCGCGGCGTATCGCGATCTCGCTGGCCGATACGCAGCGCGCCGCCCTCCCGCTGATTGCGGAAACGGGCGGCATCAACGCCATGATCATCGACAGCACGGCGCTGCCGGAACAGGCCGTGACCGACGTCGTGGCATCCGCCTTCCAGAGCGCGGGCCAGCGCTGTTCGGCGTGCCGCATCGTCTGCGTGCAGGACGAGGTGGCAGATGCGTTCGAGACCATGCTGGCGGGGTCCATGGCAGAGCTGGTTGTAGGCGACTCGGGAGAGCTTTCCACCGATGTCGGACCGATAATCGACGCAGCCGCGCGTTCCGGCCTGCAGGACTATGTCGAGCAGGCGAAATCACGCTTCCGCGTTGTCGCGGAAACGCCCGCGCCGGAAGGAAACTACATCGCACCCATCGCGCTGGCCGTGGACAACGTGTCCGACGTCACCCGCGAGGTCTTCGGGCCTGTCCTGCATGTCGTGCGCTTCGCGGCCAATGAGGTGGATGCCACGGTCGAGTCGGTGAACGCGCTGGGCTTCGGCCTGACCATGGGCCTGCACACGCGCATCGACGACCGGGCGGAGCGCATCGCGTCGCGGGCCGAGGTCGGCAATCTCTACATCAACCGCAACCAGATCGGCGCGGTCGTCGGCGTGCAGCCCTTTGGCGGCGACCGCCTGTCGGGCACCGGACCCAAGGCGGGCGGACCGCTCTACCTGCCGCGGCTGTCACGGCGCGCGGGCGAAGTCTTTGTTCCGAGCGGGCCGGGAGATCTGGGCGACAGAGCGCCGGGCCAAGCGGCTCCTCCTGCCGCCCCACTCCCTGACATTGCGGACCGGCTGGAACGTGCTGCGGTCGAGACCGGCGCGCAGGACCTTGCCCAAGCGGCCCTCTGGAGCCGCGCGCATCTGGGCATCGAGATGGAGCTTCCCGGCCCCACGGGTGAGCGCAATACATGGCGGCTGGAGCCGCGCGGGCTGGTGCTGGTCGACGGCCTCGCCCCGGCTGCGGATGTGCGCCAAGCCGCGATCTCGGCTTTGGCCGCGGGCAACCGCGTGATTGTGTGCGGCGGCGCGCTGGACAAGCTGCCAAGTGAACTGTCCCTGCCGGATGGAGTGCTCGTCTTTGACGACGCAGACACGCTGGGCGCCTGGCTGGAACGGACGGGCAATGCCGTGGTCTGCGACGGCCCGAGGCGCGGCGCGGTCGCCGACCACCTCGCACGGGAGTCCGGCCCCATCCGCCCCCTGCTCTCTGCCCATGACGCGCCGCACCGCTATTGCGTGGAGCGCGTGGTGACCACGGACACGACGGCGGCGGGCGGCAATGCGAGCTTGCTTGCGCTGTAGCGACTGACCCGTCCGCGAGTTTGCAGTCACAAGGTGGTGAGGGACGCTTTCCTGGTCTGATTAGCCCTCGCGCTTTCGCCGTCCGCCCGGCAAGGACCACACATGGTCGGGTTGTTGGGTATTGTCGCATTTCTGGGCGTGGCGTGGTTGATGTCCGAGCGGCGCGGCGCGATCCGCTATGGCGACGCTGCCCGAACGCTGGGCCTGCAGGTCGCCATCGCGGCGCTCGCCATCCTCACGCCCATCGGCACCACCGTGCTGGGATGGTTGAGCGCGGGCGTGAACCGGGCGATCCAATATGCCAATGACGGCATCGTCTTCATGTTCGGACCCCTGGCCGATCCGGCCAATGGCGTGGTGCTGGCCTTCCAGGTCCTGCCGGTCATCATCTTCATCGCGGCGCTGTTCTCGATCCTGTTCCATCTGGGCGTGATGCGGTTCGTCATCCGCTATCTGGGCGGGGCGATCCGCTGGGTCACGGGCGCGTCGCGGCTGGAAGCGACCTGCTCGGCCGCCAACATCTTCGTCGGCATGGCGGAAGCGCCGCTCACCATCCTGCCCTATCTGTCGCGCCTGTCGCGCGCGCAGCTATTCACCGTGATGAGCCTCGGGCTCGCCAGCGTGTCGGGCTCGGTGCTGGCGGCCTATGCCGCGCTTGGCATGCGCACCGACCTGCTGCTGACCGCCGCCTTCATGGCCGCGCCGGGCGGGCTGCTTATGGCGCGGCTGTTGGTCCCGGAAACGGGAGAGCCGATCGACGCGACCGACATGGCGGAGATGGACCGCGACGCATCCAGCACGCGGTCGTCTTCGCTGATCGACGCGGTCACCACGGGCGCGCAGACCGGGCTGTCGATCATGCTGGCGGTGATCGCCGTGATGATCGCATTCGTCGCGCTGATCGCGCTGGCCAACGGGATCATCGGCGGGGTGGGCGGCTGGTTCGGCTATCCCGGCGCGACCGTGCAGGGGCTGCTCGGCTACCTCTTCGCGCCGGTCGCCTGGTTGATCGGCGTGCCGTGGGAGGAAGCCGTGAGGGCGGGGCCGTATCTGTCCGAGAAAGTCATCGTCAACGAGTTCCTCGCCTATGCCAATTTCCGCGCGGAGATGGCCGAGTTCTCCGACGCGGGCCAGGTCGCCATGATCGTCGCGCTCTGCGGCTTCGCCAACCTCACCGGGCTGGCCATATTGATCGCGGGGCTGTCCACGGTCGTGCCCGAACGCCGGGGCGAGATCAGCAAGCTGGGGCTGAAGACGGTGCTGGCGGGCACGCTGTCGAACTTCACCTCGGCGGCAATCGTCAGCGTCATGTTCGCGCTCCAAGGCCTGTTCCAGGGAGCGCTTTTCTAGAGCAGCGGCACCAGCCGTTCGATCACCGCGCCCATTTTCGGCGCAATGGACTGCAGCGTGTCCCACGCTTCGTCCGCCGTCGTGACATGCGGGTCGTCTAGGCTGTGCACGCAGCTATTGCTGATGCCCGACACCGCGCAGACGCGCATCCCGGCGGCGCGGGCGACCATGACTTCGGGCACCGTGCTCATCCCGACCATGTCGCCCCCCAGCATGCGCATCATGCGCACTTCGGCGGGCGTCTCGAAGCTCGGCCCCGCGGCATGAAGATAGGTGCCGCGGCGCGCCACGCCTGCCTGGGCGAGCGCGTCCAGCAGGCCCGCGTCATAGGCGCCGTTCATGGAGACGAACCGGTCGTCCGTGGCGCGCAGCGGGTCACCGCCTGCGAGGTTCACGAGGCTGATATGGTCCTCGATCGCGACCAGCTCTCCGGGCGAGAGGTCCGGGTCGAGCCCGCCCGCCGCATTGGTGATGAGGAGCGTGTTCACTCCCATCGCGGCCATGACCCGCATGGGCGCTGTGGCCTGCTGGGCGGACAGTCCCTCATACATGTGCACCCGTCCGCACATGGCCATCACGGTCCGGCCGTGCAGCGTGCCGATGCGGAAATGGCCGGCATGGCTCTGCACAGTTGATGCCACCAGCCCCGGCACGTCGGCATAGGGCACGTCCGCGCCGCCGCCCTCCAGCGAGATGGCATCCGCCACCGCGCCCAGCCCCGAGCCGAGGATGACCCCGATCTCGGGACGCAGGCTTGCGCGCGCGCGGATGTGATCAAGTGCTGGGTCCATATCTCAGTCGAACACGACCGTGCGCGCGCCATTGGTGAAGACGCGGTCCTCGATCAGCGCGCGGACGGCGCGGGCCAGCACGCGCTGTTCGACCTCGCGGCCGCGCGCGATCAGGCGCTCGGGCGTGTCGGCATGGGTGATCGGCTCCACGCCCTGGGCGATGATCGGGCCTTCATCCAGATCAACCGTCACGAAATGCGCCGACGCCCCGATCATCTTCACCCCGCGGCGATGGGCCTGATGGTAGGGCCGCGCGCCCTTGAAGCCGGGCAGGAAGCTGTGGTGGATGTTGACGC
>JAHDEU010000032.1 GCA_020628635.1 Hellea sp.
GCTGGCGAGATCGACCAGGCCGAGCCCGGCATCTGAGACTTCCGGCAGGTCATCCGCTACCTCCAGCCGCTCATCCGCGAAACCGCCCAGCAGCGAGGCCAGCGCGCGGCGCGATTCCCGCACGCTGCCTTCCTGGGCGGCCAGCGCGGCGCGCGCGTTCTCATATTCGGCCTCCGACAGCGCGAAGTCGGCGCGCGCGATCGCCCCGCCCTCGAACCGCGCGCGGCTGACCCGGAGCGTCTCGCCGAGGAATTCGAAGTTCTCCCGCGCGAGTGCCAGCTGCAGGTCGGACGCGATGACATCGATATAGGCTTGGGTCGTGCGCGCGAGCACGACGCGCTGCAGCCGGGCGAGGTCCGCCGCCTGCACCGCTTCGCGCGCTTCCGCGCCGCGGATGCTGGCCGCGATGCGCCCAAATACGTCCGGGTCGTAGCCGACGCCGATGCCCGCTCCGCCGCTGTCGTTGATGTCGAAATCGGACAGCAAGGTCGCCGCGCCCGCCGAGCCGCTGGCCGTGAGCGACACCGCCCGCTGCGCCCGCGCCTGTGCCGTGCGCGCTTCGGCCGCCCGCAGCCGCGCGCGCGAGCCGATCAGGTCGGTATTCGCCGCGAGCGCACGGTCCAGATAGCGGGACAGGCGCGGGTCGTCATAGAGCGACTGGAAGCCGTCCGCGCGGACTGGGTCCACGATGAAAGGGAGGCTCGACGGGAGCCGCGTCGGCAGCTGCGTTTCCACTTCTGCGGCCAGGGGCGCGGGATCGGTCGGGTCCGCGAAGGTCGCGCAGGACGCCAGCAGAGCTGCGCTCAACAGAAAAGCCTTATTCATGCCTGAGCGCTTCCACCGGGTTGAGCTTCGAGGCCCGGCGCGCGGGCAGGTAGCCGAAGGCCACGCCGATGATCACGGCCGACCCGAAGGCCAGCGCCGCCGTCGGCACGTCGGTCACCGTCTGCAGCAGCGCCTCGCCGCGCTGCATGGAGGCGCGCTCCGCGAACTGGCTGGCCGCATAGCCCAGCGCCAATCCCAGCAGCCCGCCGATTCCGCACAGCACGACGGCTTCGACCAGGAACTGGCGCAAGATGTCGCCGCGTCGCGCGCCGATGCTCATGCGCAGGCCGATCTCGCGCGTGCGCTCGGTCACGCTGACCAGCATGATGTTCATCACGCCCACCCCGCCGACGATAAGCGAGATCGTGCCCATGGAGGCGAGCAATATGGTGAAGATCCGCGTCGATTCGGCCTGCCTCTGCTGCACGCCCGCGAAATTGCGCGCGGCGAAATCGGGCGCGTCGGCCGCGGACAGTCCGCGCGAGCGGCGCAGGAGATAGTCGATATTGCGCTGCAGTTCCGCGACGGCCGCTTGGTCTTTCGCGACGACCTGAATGTTGTCGATCTGGTTCCTGACGAGCCAGTCATTGCCGAACAGGCGCGAGCGTGCCGTGGTGCGCGGGATCAGGATGAAGTCGTTCACATCGCCCTGCCAACCGATCTCTCCGTCCTTTTCCGCAACCATGCCGACGATCTCGAACGGCACCTTTCGCACAGTGACGACCTGGCCGACCGGATAGCTCTGCCCGAACAATCGGCGCGAGGCCGCTGTCCCGATGACGGTAACAGTGCGGCCGAATTCAAGATCCTCAGGCATGAGGTTTCGGCCGTCGCTCATCTCCATGTCCCTTTGGCGCAGATAGTACGCGTCCGAGCCGACGACGCTGGTCGTCCAGTCCGTGCCAGGCGCGACGACTGTCTCCTCACGCTGGAGATTGCCCGAGACGAACTCCACATCCGGCAGGGCGGCGAGGTCGCGCAGGTCGGTCTCGTTGAACCGGCGATAGGGCCGGGCCTGGGAGGAGCGGTTGCCCATCCATTGCGGGCGCAGCGAGACCGTGCGCGCGGACAGTCCGTCGAAATTGTCCAGCACGCGCGCCTTGGCCCCATTGCCGATGGCGAGCATGGCGAAGACCGAGCCGACGCCGATGATGATGCCGAGCATGGTCAGCAGGGAGCGCAGCTTGCGCTCCATCAGCGACCCGAACGCGAGGCGCAGCAGGGTCATGCGGCGACACGCGCATTGTTCATGCGGTCCTCGATGATCCGCCCGTCGCGCATGGTGATGACGCGTTGCGCGTATTCCGCCACCTCCAGATCATGGGTGATCAGCACGATGGTCAGCCCCTCGCGCCCCAGCCGCACCAGCAGCTGCATGATGTCTTCCGACGTCTGGCTGTCGAGCGCGCCGGTGGGTTCGTCCGCGAGCAGGAGCTTCGGATCGCCGACCAGCGCGCGCGCGATGGCGACGCGCTGTTGCTGCCCGCCGGAAAGCTGGGTTGGTTTGTTGTCGATCCGGTCGCCCAGCCCGACCGCGCCGAGCACGGCGGCCGCTTTTTCGCGCGCGTCTGTCGGCTTGGGGCGGCGATAGGACAGCGGCAGGGCGACATTGGCCAGCGCGGTCTGGCGCGGCATCAATTGAAAGCTCTGGAAGACGAAACCCAACGTCTCGTTGCGGAATCGCGCGAGACGGCGCTGGCCGAGCCGGGCGATGTCCTGCCCGTTGATCTCGACAGAACCCGAGTCCGGACTGTCCAGCCCGCCCAGCATGTTCATCAGCGTGGACTTGCCCGAGCCCGACGCGCCGATCACGGCCACGAACTGGCCCTCGGGAACAGACAGCGACACGCCGTCCAGCGCGTGGATGGTCTGGCCGCCCAGCGTGTAGGTCTTGCGAAGCTCTGACGTTGTGATCATCTCAGGATTCATCAGGGGCGCGCGGACCCTGGACGACCGCCGCCGAGAGACCCGCCTTGCGGCGCGCTCTCGCTGATGCCCGTCACGACGCGGTCGCCTTCCGACAATCCGTCCACGACCTCTATGAAGCTGCCGTCAGAGAGCCCCAGCCGCACGGTGCGCTGTGCCATCGTGTCGCCATTCGCCACCCACAGATCGACCGGGCGGATGGTGCGTTCGCTTGCGACCAGCGCGGCATAGGCCTGGCGTTCGTCGGCGTTGAGGAACCCCTTGACCTGGCTGTCCATCAGCTCGGCCAGCTGGGTGCGCATGCGCGCGTGCATCCACGGCTGGGTCGGGTCGTTGATGATGTCGCGCACCTTCTCGGTCGCGGCTTCGGACTGCGCGGCGAAGCGCGCAATGCGGGCCTCCGACACGCCTATGATGCGCAGCCTTGCGTAGCTCGGCTCCAGCAGGCTCTCCTCTTCTTCCGCCGCGCTGTCGGATTTGAACGCTTCGATATCCGCAGGCGAAGGCCGGAAGCGCTCCGCCGCGACGGGCAGGCGCAGCACGCCGGATTTGGTTTCCGTGGTGATCTGCAGGTTCGCCGTCATGCCGGGGATCAGCATGCCGTCCGGGTTCTCGGCCTCGATGACGGCGGTGTAGGAGACGATGTTGTTCTGCTCGGTCGGTTTGAGGCGGAGCTGGCGCACCACGCCTTCGACAGGGTCATCTGGGTAAGCATCCACGGTGAAGCGCGCCGTGTCGCCCGCTTCCAGCCCGGCCACGTCGCTCTCCACCACGGAGGCATCGACCGTGATCTGGGACAGGTCGGCGGCGATGGCGAAGAGCTCCGGCGCGTTGAAGCTGGATTGCACGGTCTGGCCGGGGTCGATCTTGCGGTCGATCACCACGCCGTCAATGGGCGAGCGGATCGTCGTGCGGGCAAGGTCGGCGCGGGCCTCCGACACCTGCGCGAGCAGCTGGCGTTCGGACGCCTGGCTCGCGACGAGCCGCGCTTCGGCCAGCGCCATGTCCGCCTTGGCCAGCCCCATGTCGCGCTGGGCCTGTTCGAGCTGGGCGGCGGAGATCGCGTCCTGATCGAACAACCCCTGCTGTCGCGCCATCTGCCGCTCCGCATTGTCGAAGCTGACCTGCGCACGCTCGATGGAGGCCTGCTGCACGGCGATCTGCGCGCGGGCATTCTCCAGCTGGCCCAGCACCTGTTTCAGCCGGTTCTGGGATGTTGTCGGGTCGATGATCGCGAGCACCTGGTCCTTGGCAACCGGGTCGTTGAAATCGACGAGCACCTCCAGCACGCGGCCCGACACTTCGGAACCGACGGTGACTTCGTCACGCGCGGCGATCTTGCCGGTCGCGCCGACGACGCGGCGGATTTCGCCGCGGTCGGGCGAGACCGTCGAGAGGGAGCGCTCGGCCTCCACCACCTCCGCTTCGCCGCAGGCCGAGAGCATCAGTGCGGCGAGCAGGGCGGTGGTGCTGCGCGTGTATCTCTTCGTCATCCGTCAGCCCTTCCCCGGCCGCGATCGCGGCACGCCTGCATCTGTGGGGGAAGTGTGAGGCCGCAATAAAGTGAAATCTTGCACAGCCGGGCGTTTTGACCCCTTCAGGCGTATTGTGCGTCGAACCAGGCGGTGAAGGCGGCGCGCTCAGTCTCGCTCATATGCAGCCCGGTCTTGGTGCGCCGCCACATGACGTCGTCGGCCTGGGTGACGAATTCGCGCTCCCGCAGATAGACCGCCTCCGCCGCGCAGGGGCCATGCGCGCCGAACTGCTCGCCCGTGCCGCCGTCCAGGATGTGCTCGACCTCGGTCCCATAGGCGCGCGCCAGACGGAGCAGGAGCGGCGCGGGCACGTCGGGATGCGCTTCGGCGAGACTGCGGTAGAAGGCTTCGAAATCATC
The DNA here is from genome assembly GCA_020628635.1 of Hellea sp. Classification (GTDB taxonomy): domain Bacteria; phylum Pseudomonadota; class Alphaproteobacteria; order Caulobacterales; family Maricaulaceae; genus Litorimonas. Next base: position 4,646 of record JAHDEU010000032.1, read on the forward strand.
GCCCGGCATGTCGCCGCCGGGCAAGGGCGCGTCGCGCGTCCATGCGCGGCCCATATCGGGATAGGTGTCGCCGAGCTTTTCCATGACGTGCTCGGCGAGCTTTCGCGACGTGGTGATCTTGCCGCCATAGACCGAGAGCAGCGGATGGCCGGGAGCCGGTTCGTCGATCTGCAGGACATAGTCGCGGGTGACGGCCGAGGCGTCCTCGCTCTTGTCGTCATAGAGCGGGCGCACGCCGGAGTAGGTCCAGGCGACGTCGCCGGGTCCGATGTCGTGTTCGAAATACTCGTTCGCCGCGCCGCAGAGATAGTCGATCTCTTCCTGGCTGCATTCCACCGGTCCGTCGGACGGCTGATAGGGCACGTCGGTCGTGCCGATCAGCGTGTAGTCGCGCTCATAGGGGATGGCGAAGATGACGCGGTCGTCTGCGTTCTGGAAGATGTAGGCGTGCTCGCCCTCGAACAGACGGGGCAGCACGATATGGCTGCCCTTGACGAGGCGCAGGCCCGCTTCGTTTCTGTCACGCACCGCCTTGCCGAGCACCTCGTCCACCCAGGGTCCGGCCGCGTTGACGACGCCCGTCGCGGTGACGGTGCGGCTCTCCCCGCCAGTCTTCACGGTTGCCTGATAGCCTTTGTCGGAGGCCGAGAGCGTGGTCACCTCGCTGCGCGTCCAGACCTTCGCGCCTTTGGACTTGGCATCGACGGCGTTGAGCACGACCAGCCGCGCATCCTCGACCCAGCAGTCTGAGTATTCAAACCCGGTCTTGAGCCGGCTCTCCAGCACGCCCTTATGGGGAGGCTCCGTCAGGTCCACCGTCTCGGTTCCCGGCAGCGCCTCGCGCCCTCCAATGTGGTCATAGAGGAACAGCCCTGCGCGCAACATCCATTTCGGGCGCATGCCCTGATCGAACGGCAGCACAAACCGCATGGGCCAGATGATGTGCGGCGCGGCACGCAGCAGGACTTCGCGCTCCTTCAGGCTTTCGCGCACCAGCCGGAATTCGTAATATTCAAGATAGCGCAGCCCGCCATGGATCAGCTTGGTGGAGGCGGAACTCGTGTGGCTGGCGAGGTCGTCGCGCTCGCACAGCAGCACGGACAGCCCGCGCCCGGCGGCGTCGCGCGCGACAGCCGTGCCGTTGATGCCCCCGCCGATGACGAGAAGGTCGTAGTGCTGGGAGTGGTCGGCCATGCACGCTGATTAGCACATGACTGGCGGGCGGCTAGTACTCCTCGCCGCCCTCTGTCTGGAAACGCTCCATCAGGGTGAAGACGAGGCCCGATGTGGGGAACAGGCGGCGGCGGTCGATGCCGGTGGGGCCGGTCCAGATGCACTCGGCGAGCCTCACGCCGTCGCGTTTGCGAAGCCGTCCCACGCTCATTACGGGGCCGCGCGAGCGCAGGCGCACTTCGGAACCGGATGTGATCGGGCGTTCGGGCGACGGGCGCGGAAAGACATCCACGCTGGCAGCCGGGAAGCTGGAAAAACGCAAGCTGTCCTCGCCCTCGAACCAGCAGCAATCGATGACGAGGCCGAAAGCCCCGGGGCGCACGCCTTCGACAGTCATGAGCTGCATGCGGTCGCGCAGGGTGACGACATCGCCCACGAGATAGGCGTCGTTGGTATGCAGTTTCAATACGGCCATATAGACCTTCCTGGCGTGTCCTGCGTTCGTGCTCCGGGTGGGTGCACCGTCTTACGGAACTGGCATGAGTGTCATATGCACTATTTGCGCGTGTTTGTCCAAGGACTTGCCGTCGCAAGGGTTTGAAATCGCCCAATGGTTGAGCGACGTTCAGACTCAAAACAGTTATAATAAAAATCAAATGAAAGTTTGTCGCGAGGCAAAACCCGCTTGCAAGCCGCCGTCCCGACGCCTGTGCAAAAGCTGTGCGCCCATATTTGCCCGACCCGTGCGGCTTGGTAGGGACGCGCGTGGCTTTCCGTTTCATCCACACGGCCGACTGGCAGCTGGGGCGACGCTTCGGGCGGTTCGACGACGCATTGTCTGGCCAGCTCTCCGCCCAGCGCACGGAAGCCATCACCCGCATCGCGCGCGCGGCCGACCAGCATGACTGCGCGCATGTGCTGGTGGCGGGCGATGTGTGGGACACGACCACGCCCGGCAATGCCGTGCTGCGCCAGCCGCTGGATGTGATGGGCGAGAATCCGGGGATCACCTGGTGGCTGCTGCCCGGCAATCACGACGCGGACGGACCCGACGGGTTGTGGGACCGGGTGGAGGCGATCGCGCCCACCAATGTGCGGGCCTTGCGCACCGCAGCACCGGTCGAGATCGAACCCGGCGTCCACCTGCTGCCCGCCCCCTGGGCGCGCATCCATCACGGCGAGGATTTGACCCGTTGGATGGAAGCCGCCGAGACGCCCGACGGCGCCATCCGCATCGGCCTCGCCCACGGCTCCATCAAGACCTTCGGCACCAAGGATGAGGGCCGCGCTTCGGGCGAGACGACCGAAGTCATCCCGCCCGACCGCGCGGCGACCGCGCGGCTGGATTATCTCGCGCTGGGCGACTGGCACGGCCGTGCGGGCATAAATGCGCGCACCCACTATCCCGGCACGCCCGAGCCCGACCGGTTCAAGGCGGGCGACCGGGGCCAGGTGCTGCTGGTGGAGATCGACGGGCCCGGAGCCGAGCCGCGCGTGACCGACATTCCCACCGCGCAATATCGCTGGCCCGTCATCAGCGCGACGCTGAGAGTGGACGGCAGCGACGTCGGCGCCGACGTGGAGCGCCAGATCGAGGGCAGCGCGGCGCGGCACACGCTGGCCGAAATCCATGTGTCGGGCGAAACGACTGTCGCCGAATGGGCCGCGTTCGAGGCCTATCTGGCGGAGCTGACCGACCGCTGCGCCCATGTGGAGATACGCGGCGCATCGACGGTCGATCTCAAAGTCGTGGCCGAGGACCTCGACGCGCTGGACGCGCAAGGCTCCGTGCGCGCGGCCGCCGAAGAGTTGCGCGCACGGCGCGAGGATATGAGCCTGTCAGAAGCGGATCGCCAGCTCGCGGGCGAGGCGCTGCGCCTGCTCTTCGGTTTTGCGGCCACCGCCGAGCCCGCAAGATGAGGCTCGACGCCTTCCGCTTCCGCCATGTCGGCCCGTTCGGAGCCGAGGGCGTGTCCGTGTCCGGCCTGCGTCCCGGCCTGAACGTCGTCTCGGAACACAATGAACGCGGCAAATCGAGCCTGCTGGCGGCGCTGGAGACCGTGCTGTTCCTGCCCCACACGAGCTGGCGCGGCGACGCCAAGTCGCTCGCGCGCGAGGACGGCGCACCGACCGGCGAGATCGACTTCACCGTCGCGGGCACGCCCTATCGCTTGTCCAAGACCTTCCGCACGGGCAAGACGGCGGCGCTGACGAACTTGGCCACGGGAGCCGTGGTCGCGACCAAGCGAGAGGCGGAGGAGCGCGTGGCCGAAATGCTCGGGTTCGAATCCGGTTTGGGCCGCGGGCCGTCGGGCCTGCTCTGGGTGCGGCAGGGCAATTCCATGGAGGCCGCACAGGACGACGGCCAGGTCGCATCACGGCTGGAATCCGAGCTGTCCACCCTTGTCGGCGGCGACCGGGCGCGCGCCTATATGGAGCGGACCGAGGCCGAGCTGGGCGAGCTGCTGACGCGCACGGGCCGGGTCAAGACGGGCGGGCCGTTGCAGCTGGCCGAGGACCGGCTGGCCGCGACCGAGGCGCAAGGTGAGCGTGCGCGGGCGGCCGCCGACCAGACGCGCCAGCTGGGGCTGGACCTGCAGGCCGTGGAGGCGCGCATCTCCGCGCTGCAATCCGACATGCCGACCGACGCCAAGGACGCCATCGAGCGCACCCGCGCGGAGCTGGGCACGGCGCGGGAAGCGCGCGGGCGGCTGGACGCATTGCGGGCGGATGCGGAACGGCGCGAGCTGGAACGCGAGCGCGCGGACGACCGGCTCGCCGCGCATCTTGCCGCGGTGCAGGGCTATGACCAGGCGAAGGCGCGGCGCGCGGAACTCGACACGGCACTGGCGGAACTCTCGAAGACGGAAGATGAAACGCAGGCCCGGCTCGCCGCGCTGGGCGAGGAGCTGTCGGCGCTATCGACTGCGCGCGAACGGCTGGAGCGTGCGGACCGGGCCTCGGCCATTGGCGAACGGCTGGCCGAACGCAACGCCGCGCTGCAGGCCACGCTCGCCAATCTCGATGCGCTGGAAGCGGAGGCAAGCCGCCGCGCCGATCTGGTCGCCACGCGCGACGGCCTGCCCGCCGTGAGCCGTGCTGATCTCGACGCGCTGACGCGGCTGGAGCGCGAGCGCGAAGCGGCGGCGCGCGATCTGGCAGGGTTGCAGGTGACGCTGGTGCTGGAGCTCGATGCGGGCGCGACTGCCACGCTGGACGGAAAGCCCGTCCCGTCCGGCCCGGTGCGCCTGTCGGCGGCGAGCGAACTGTCCCTGCCCGGCGGGCGCATCCGGCTGGACGTGCCGGACGCGGAACAGCTGCGCGGTGCCGTGGCGCGGCTGGAGAGCGAATACGCCGACCTGCTGGAACGGCTGGAGATCGAGAGCGTGGAAGCGGGCGAGGCGGCCATGCGCGAGCGCGCGGAACTGGACGCGGATATCGCGCTGATCGACCGCCAGATCGAGCTGATCGCGCCGGATGGGTTGGCGGCGCTGGAGGATGCGCGCGAGCGGCTGAGCATGGATGTGGAGCGCTTGTCCGAACAGCTGGACGGGTTCGAGGACCTGGCGGCCGATTCCGACACCGACCCGGCCACCTTGATGCGCGAGCTCAACCGGGTGGAGGGCGAGCGCCGGGCGGAAAGCCAGAGGGCCGAGCAGCTGGGCCGCGAGCGGGTGCGGCTGGTTGTGGAAGCGTCCACTGCGGACCGGATGCTCGCCAGTGCGCCTGCGTCCGCCGCGCCGTCCGAGCGCGAGGCCGCGACCGCTGCGCTGTCCAAAGACGCCCTGCTCGCGCGCCAGCAGGGCGAGCAATCGCGCGCCGCACTGGACGAGGCGCAGGCGCAGGCTCCGACCGATCCGGCCCTGATCGAGGCGCGGCTGAAACGCCTGCTGGACGCGCAGGCCAACCGGGAGGCGGCGCTGTCGCGGCTGGAGATCGAGCGCACGGAGCTGTCCGCGCGCCGCCGCCAAGTGTTTGATGACCAGGACCCGGAAGCGGAAGCCGAGCGCTTGGCCGAAGTCGCGGAACGCCTGCGCGAGGAGGTGGACCGCCACCGCCTGCGCGCCAATGCGCTGTCCCTGCTGCGCGACACGCTGCGCAGCTCGCAATCCGCGCTGCAGGACCGCTACACCGCGCCGGTGCGCGCCGAGCTGGCCCCGCTGCTGTCGCGCGTGATCACGGGGGCGGAAGCCGAACTGTCCGAACAGCTGGGGCCCACGGGGCTGCGCCGCAGCGGCGGGGACGATCCGCTGGAGCGGCTGTCGGGCGGCACGCGGGAGCAGATCGCCGTGCTGACGCGGCTGGCCTTCGCGCGGCTGCTCGCGCGGGGCGGGCAGCCCTGCCCGGTGATCCTGGATGATGCGCTGGTCTATGCCGATGACGGGCGGCGCGAGGCGATGTTCGACGTGCTGAACTATGTGGCCGCCGGGAGTGGTGACGGGGAGCCGGGCGTGCAGCTGCTCTATCTGTCCTGCCACGCGCGCGCGACGGAAACGCTGGGCGGCAATGTGCTGCAGCTCACGCCTTGGCCTGTTTCCGGGATAGAATGAACGCTTCCGCCGCGTCGCCGATCTCGGAGAGCGCCGCTTCCAATTCCCGCCACGGCAGCGCCAGCACGGGCATGCAGGTCTTGTTGACGTCCACGATGTAGAGCCGCCCGTCGCGGTCGCGCAGCGCATCCACGCTGCCGAAATCGAGACCCATGGCGGAGAGGAAGTCGCGGAGGGTGGCACGCTCCTCGGCGCTCAGATTGTCTTCGGCCGCGACCAATCCGGTCTTGAGATAGCGGCCCGAGAAGCGCGCATCGGACCGCTTCTCCTTGCGCACCGCAACCACGATCTCGCCCCCGACACAGGTCAGGCGCATCTCCTCCGTCACACCCGGCCGCGTGGTCGTATCGATCAGGCGTTGGTAGGCGAAGCCGGGACGCGGCTCGCACGGCCCCTCCACCATGCGCCCGTCATGCACGCCGTTGAGGTCGGACTTCTCGACCATGGGGCCGGCGTGGGTGCGCGGGTCCACGGCGAGAGCGTAGCCGAAGGTTTGCGCAAAGACGCGCCCGACCCGCGCCTTGGATATGTCGTGGATGGTCCCGTTGATCGCGCCGGGCAGATCGACCGCTTCGCTTTCCGTCCGGTCGTCGAACAGCACGGTGACGTCGGCCCCGCGCCGCGTCGCGCGGATGCCCGTCCCCGCGAGGCTCAAGGGCAGTGTGTACCACGGCCCGGCCGGATGCGGCGCGTAGCGTTGCCACCTTCGCCCGCCTGCGCTGCCGCGCCCGCACCCAGATCCACG
>JAHDEU010000033.1 GCA_020628635.1 Hellea sp.
CCCCTCTTTCCAGGTTGAAAACCTGGCGTCCTAACCGATAGACGAAGGGACCACTCTGTTGCGGAGCGCGATATAGGGCGGCGTTTTTGTGCAATCAAGAGAAAAGGCGCAGCAAAAGCAGGCGAATTTTCAGCGTGCGATCGCCGCATCTGAGAGCTGGAAATCCGCACTCTCCCGGCCTTGGTAGCGGTTGCGCTTGACGCGTCCCAGCAGGTGCATGCGCGTTTCGCCGGCGTTGAGCAGCGCATCGCCGAGCGGGCTTTCGTCGCCCCGGAAAAGTATGCCGCTGAACGAGCCACCACCCCGGCCCTGCGCGGTAAAGCGCACATGCCCGCCGCGCAGAGGCTTGGCATAGGAAATCCGGACATCACTGATCGCAGCATTGGGGGTTGGGTTGCCCGGGCCGTATGGGCCGACCGATTCGATGGCCTCCACAAGCGCCAAGTCGATCGCGGACGGCGCCAGAACCAGATCGACCTTGGTCTGCGGCTTGGCTCGCGCGGCGGCGACCTGCTCTCCGAGTTCGTCCTGCAGCCAATCCGAGAAGGCCTCGACGTCCGATCCGGCCAGCGTCAAACCACCTGCCATGGCATGGCCTCCCCCGGAGGCGAGCATGCCGAGATCGCGCGCCTTGGCGAAAGCGCTGCCGAGATCGACGCCGCGAATCGAGCGCCCGGATCCTTTCGCCACGCCGTCTGCGTCAATGCCGATGACGACAGCAGGGCGTTCGAAGCGGTCCTTGAGGCGACCGGCCACGATGCCGATGATGCCGGGATGCCAGCCGGTCATGCTGGCGACGATGACCGCGCGATTGTCCTGCCTGTTCGCCTGCTCCACGGCTGCGCGCACCATATCGTCCTGCATGGCGCGGCGCTCCGTATTGAGCCGGTCGAGCTCATAGGCATGGGCCTGGGCGAGACTGTGGTCTTCGGTCGAGAGCAGCTCTGCGCCCATTTCCGAACGCCCGATCCGGCCGCCGGCATTGATACGCGGACCCAGCACGAAGCCAGCATGGTAGGAGGTGAAGGGCGGTTCCGCGCGCGACACACCGGCCAGCGCATTCAGACCCGTGATCTTCTGCCGGTTCATCACCTTCATGCCCTGGCGGACGAAGGTCCGGTTGAGACCGACCATCGGCACGACGTCGCAAACAGTGCCCAGACCGGTCAGACCGAGCAGCTCACGTATGTCGAGTTCGGGCGAGAGCCCCTGCCGCTTGGCTTCGCGGTTCAGCGCGACGATCAGCATGAACGTCACACCCGCCGCGGCGAGATGGCCAAGCCCGCTGTCGTCGTCAGGACGGTTCGGGTTCACGATGGCTTCGGCGGGTGGCAAGCCCTGCATGAGGTGGTGATCGATTACGATGACCGGCAGGCCGATCTCCGCCGCACCGTTCAGAGCGTCGTGAGCCGCCGCGCCGCAATCCAGAGTGATGACCAGTTCGCTGCCCGAAGCCTGCAGCGTTTCGAAGGCCTTGCGGCTCGGCCCGTAGCCATCGCGGATACGGTCGGGCACATGCAGGCCGAACTCGTAGTCGAGCCCCCTGCCCCAGCGGATCATCTGAGCTGCCGACGTGCCGCCATCGACGTCGTAGTCGGAGAACAGCGTGATGCGTTTCCCCGCACGCATGTCGGCGATGATACGCTCAGCCGCGCGGTCCATGTCGGTCAGGGTAGACGGGTCCGGCAAGTCGTGGCGCAACGAGGGCGCAAGATACGCTTGCGCGTCCTCGCCCGCCACTCCGCGTCCGGCGAGCAAGGTGGCGCGGACGCGGTCAAGACCTGAGGACTGAACCACGGCCTCCACATCGGCGTCGTCCGCGCGCGCAACCCAACGACGGCCGAGGACCGACCGTTCGACGCCGAGCAATGCGGGTTTCGCCTCATTCACCCTTGCAGGGTGTGCGGACGTGACGAGCGCAGGCGCTGCACCGCACCGTTGATGGAATTCATGATCAGCGTGTGAGTATGGACCCGGTCGCCGCGCAGTTTCACACCGTCCAGCAGCGAGCCCTGCGTCACGCCGGTGGCTGCGAAGATCGTCGGCCCGGACGCGAGGCCTTCCAGATCATATTTCACATCCAGCTTGTCGATGCCAACGCGGCGCGCGCGACCGACTTCGTCGTCATTGCGGAAGTGCAGGCGGCCCTGCATCTGTCCGCCGATGCAGCGGAGCGCGGCGGCAGCCAGCACGCCTTCCGGCGCGCCGCCCTGGCCGATATACATGTCGGTCTGGGTTTCGGGGTCCGTCGTCGCGATGACGCCCTGCACATCACCGTCCGTGATCAGGCGGACACGCGCGCCGATGTCGCGCAAGGAGTCGATGATCGGCTTGTGGCGCGAGCGGTCCAGCACGCACACCGTGATCTCTGTCTCGGCCACGCCCTTGGCCTTGGCGAGCGCCTTGACGTTGTCGGCAGGCGTTTTGTCGAGATCAATGACCCCCTTGTGGTAGCCGGGACCAACTGCGACCTTGTCCATGTAGACATCCGGCGCAAACAGCAGCCCGCCACGCGGCGCAAAGGCCATGACGGCGAGCGCGTTCGGCATGGCCTTGGCGGTCAGCGTCGTACCTTCCAGCGGGTCGAGCGCAATATCGACTTCCGGGCCCCTACCGGTGCCGACTTCCTCTCCGATATATAGCATGGGCGCTTCGTCGCGTTCACCTTCGCCGATCACGATGCGCCCGCGAATGTCGAGCGCGTTGAGCGCGCGGCGCATGGCGTCCACGGCCTTCTGGTCGGCGGCTTTTTCGCGGCCCATGCCGACCATGCCGGATGCCGCGATCGCGGCCTGCTCCGTGACGAGTGCGGCCTGCACGGCCAGCCCAGCGTTGAAACCCAATTTGCTCATCTTGTCCTAGCCCCATTCAGATCGGAGCGGAGCGATAGCAGGCCGAGTCCCCGGCGCAAGCGCTTCCCGCTAAAGTGCGCTATTCGGCAACCTGGGTTTGGTCGCGCGTCATCATGGCGCGGATATTGCGCGCGGCCTGACGGATGCGCTGCTCGTTTTCCACCAGCGCGATGCGGACGTAGCCTTCGCCGTGCTCACCGAAGCCATTGCCCGGCGACACGGCGACGCCTGCATTTTCCATAAGGTATTTGGAAAACTTCAGAGAGCCCATCGCTTTGTACTGCTCAGGCAGCGGCGCCCATGCAAACATCGACGCATCCGGCGGCGGGATGTCCCAGCCCGCACGGCCAAAGCTCTGCACCAGCACGTCGCGGCGCGCGCGGTAGATGGCGCGGGCATGCTCGACCGGGTCCTGCGGCCCGTCCAGCGCGGCACAGGCTGCAACCTGAATTGGCGTGAACGCACCGTAGTCGAGATAGGACTTCACCCGCGTCAGCGCGGCGATCAGCGTCTCGTGCCCGACGGCAAAGCCCATGCGCCAGCCGGCCATGGAGTAGGTCTTGGACAGCGACGTCGTCTCGATGGCGAGGATGTCCTCCGCGCCCTTGGCCTCGAATATGGAGCGGGGCGGCTCGTCGAAGTAGATCTCCGAGTAAGCCAGATCCGACAGGATGATGATATCGTTGGCTTTCGCGATGGCCACGATCTCTTCGTAGAAGTCCAGGTCGCAGGTCATTCCCGTCGGATTGGACGGAAAGCAGACGACAATGGCCATGGGCGGTTTGTCGTCCTCGGCCAGCGCTTTCTTGACGCCCGCCAGATATTCTTCCGCCGTAATGGCGGGGATGCCCTTGATCTTGGCGCCCGCGATGATGAAACCATAGGCATGCAGCGGGTAGCTGGGATCGGGCGCGTATATGACATCGCCCGGCGCGGTGATGGCCTGCGCAAGGTTCGCAAAACCCTCCTTGGAGCCGATCGTTGCAATGATCTGGCTCTCCGGGTCGAGGCCTACGCCAAAGCGGCGGTCGTAATAGCGCGCACACGCCTGACGCAGCCCCTTGATCCCGCGCGACGCGGAGTAGCCGGTCACCCGCGGTTTCTGGACCGTCTCGATCAGCTTGTCGATGACATGCTTGGGCGTCGGCAAGTCGGGATTGCCGAAGCCGAAATCTATGATGTCCATGCCGTCGGCGCGCAGCTCCGCCTTCAGCTTGTTGACCTCGGCGAAGACATAGGGTGGCAGGCGCTTGATGCGGTAGAATTCCTCGCGCTGGCGCAGTTCCGGGGCACTCATTGTGGATCGTCCTTGCGATACTCGACGGCCAGAGCCTGGAGGCGCGCAAATTCGCGCTGGAATTCGGCGTCGGTCATTGGATCGTCAGTCTCCGGCAGTTTGAAGTTCGCGCCAAGCGCTTCGAGCTCGCGGGCTGCGGCGTCCCACTCGGCTGCGGTACGGACTTCTGTCGGTGCGGATGGCAGGTCGCTGCCGTCCATATAGTCGTCGTCGAGCGCGGCGATGTTCTCGCGGAACTCCTTCAGCTTCAGCTGTTCCGCTGTCGGCAGGATCGACGTGCTGCAGGCGGACAGCGCGATCGGCGCGAGACAGACGGCGAGAGTCGAGAGGGTCTTCATGGGCGAAGACATAGCAGCAAAGACGGCGAGGTCATGGAAAACTTGCGGCACTTACGGGAAGAGCGCGGTGCTGCTCAATCCCAGAGCTTCGTCCCAACCTTGCGTCAGATTGTAGTTCTGCACCGCCTGGCCGGAAGAGCCCTTGGCAAGGTTGTCGATGACGGAAATGATGATGACCCGGCCCGGCGCACGGTCGGCAAAGACGCCGATGCGGGCTTCGTTCGATCCGCGCACGTGGCGGGTCTGCGGCACGACGCCTTCTGGCAGGACGGTGACGAAACGGTCCTCGGCATAGCGCTCGATGTAGCGCTGCCGCACGTCTTCGACCGACACACCGTCCTGCAGCGTCGCATAGCAGGTCGCGATCATGCCGCGGTTCATTGGCACGATATGCGGGGTGAAGCTGATGGTCGTGGCATAGCCTCTCAGCGAGAGCTCCTGTTCTATCTCCGGTGCATGGCGATGGTTGCCGACGGCATAGGCATGCGCGCCCTCCGCTTGTTCTGCGAAACCAAAGGCTTGCGTCGACTTCCTGCCCGCGCCGGACACGCCTGTCTTGGCGTCGACGATGATGGGCGCGTCAGTGAAGAGGTCGGCTTCCACGCCCGGCAGTAGGGCAAGCAGCGAGCAGGTCGGAAAGCAGCCCGGGCAGGCCACGAGGCGCGCGCCCAGCAGCGAATCGCGGGCATACTCGGTCAAGCCGTAGACGCGCTCTTCCAAGAGCGCCGGATATTGGTGCTCGGAGCCATAGACGGCCGCGAACGCCTCTGGGTCGCGCAGGCGGAAATCGGCGGACACATCGATAACGGTCTCGACCTGCTCCAGCGCTTTGGCCATGGCCGCCTGCCCTGTCGCGTGCGGCAGGCACGAGAACACAACATCGACGTCGCTGAGGTCGATGTCCTCGATACGCTGAGGTGTCGGCAGGTCATGCCCCGCGAACTGCGGGTAGATCGTCTCGTACGGCTCACCAGCGCGACTATGGGCCGACAGCGCCGTGATTCGCAGGCGTGGGTGCTGCAGCAGGAAACGCACGGCCTCCGCGCCCGTATAGCCGGAGCTTCCGAAGATGACGGCGTTTTTCATGGCTCACCCACACAGCAAAAAGGCGCTCCGGTCTCCCGAAGCGCCTCGAACAATAGACCGCAAAGGTCTGTAACGGCTTAACGCTTCGAGAACTGGAAGCTCTTGCGCGCTTTCGCACGGCCGTATTTCTTGCGTTCCACAACGCGCGAGTCGCGCGTGATGAAGCCAGCGGCCTTGAGCGGACGGCGCAGGGCCGGCTCCTGGTAGGTCAGCGCCTTGGTGATGCCATGACGGACCGCGCCGGCCTGACCGGACAGGCCGCCGCCCTTGACCGTCGCCATGACGTCATAGCTGTCGACGCGGTCGGCCACCTGGAAGGCCTGCGCGATGATGAGGCGCAGCACGGGGCGGGCAAAATAGACTTCCTGATCGCGACCATTGATCGTGATCTTGCCGGAGCCCGGCTTGATCCAGACGCGGGCGATGGAGTTCTTGCGCTTGCCGGTCGCATAGGAGCGGCCGTGCTCGTCGATCTTGGGCTCTGGCAGCGGCGCGTCGGACGCGGCCGGTGCGTTGGCGCCTTCCATGGCGGCCTTCAGATCCTCGAGGGACGTCGCGACGGTTTCGGACTGCGGTGCAGTCGCTGTTTCTTGCTCGGCCATGGTCTTACTTAGCCTTCAGGTTCTTGGAATTGAGGGAGGTGAACTCGACGAGCTCGGGGTTCTGTGCGGAGTGCGGATGGTCAGCACCTGCGTAGACGCGCAGGTTGGAGAGCTGCTGGCGCGCCAGCGGGCTTTCCTTGGGCAGCATGCGCTGGACGGCCTTGCGCATCACGCGGTCGGGAAAACGGCCCGTGAGCACTTTCTGCGGCGTCGTTTCCTTCAGCCCGCCCGGGTGGCCGGTGTGGCGGTAGTATTTCTTGTCGGTCGTCTTGTTGCCGGTGAACTTCACCTTCTCGGCGTTGATGATGACGACATTGTCGCCGCAATCGATATGCGGTGTGTAGTCGGGGCGGTGCTTGCCACGCAGACGCATGGCGACGAAGGATGCAAGGCGGCCGACGACGGCGTCCGTTGCATCGACGACGATCCAAGGCTTTTCAACCTCCGCCGTCTTGAGGAACTGTGTGGTTTTCATCGTGTCTCTCGAAAAACAAAAGCCCGCATGGGCTGCGGGCCTTCGGTAAAAGGTTGGGCGCTGATTATGCTGGGTCCGACGATGCGTCAAGACGATAGCTGCGTAACCTATAGCAAAATACTGTTGCCTTTCAGTGCAGTAAAGCCGCGGTGTATCAATACCGTATATTTCTGCCGCGATAGGTCAGCCAGACTGCCGTCAAGAAGACGAGCACCGAGCTGAACTGATGCAGCAGGGCAAGGTTGAGCGGTGCCGCCGCAAGCAGCGTCCAAATGCCCAGTGCCACCTGCCAGAGCAGAAGTGCGCCCAGAACGACGATGGGCGCTGTGAGCGCGGGCACGCGACGGTAGCGCCAGGCCGCTACGGCAAAGAGCACGAGCAGGATGTAAGCCAAGGTCCGGTGGTTGAACTGGATCGCCGCCGGGTTCTCGAAGATATTGCGCAATGCCGGCTCCTGGATCAGGTAGCCGTCCGGAACGACGCGGCCGTCCATGAGCGGCCACTCATTATAGGTCTTGCCACTGCCCGTTCCCGCAACAAAAGCGCCCGCAACGATCTGCAGCCAGGTCGTGCCAAGCAAAACGCCGGGCAGGATGAACTTCCGGCCCGAGTCCGCACGGTCGCGGTTGCGAAATTCGAGATAGAGCCAGAGCAATACGCCCAAGATCACGAACGCCATGCCGAGATGGGTTGCGAGACGATATTGCGACACGCTCACCATGCCCTCTTGCAGGCCCGAATAGACCATCCACCAACCGATCGCGCCCTGCAGGCCGATGAGCAGCAGCACGGCCGTGTAGGCAAAGCCCCTGCCCCGCGGCAGACGGCGCTTTATAGCGAGCCACAGGAAGGGCAGAGCCCAGACCAGGCCGATCACGCGGCCGAGCTGGCGATGAGCCCATTCCCAGAAGTAGATGAAACGAAACCCCGCCAGGTCCATGTCGGGATGTTCGGCGGAGAACTCCGGGATCTGCTTGTATTTCTCGAATTCGGACAGCCACTGCGCCTCGGACAGTGGCGGGAGTGCGCCTCGGATGGGCGCCCACTCCGTGATCGAAAGCCCGCTATTGGTCAGACGGGTCGCGCCGCCAACGACGATCATGGCGACGACCAGCAGCACCATGGACATCAGCCAGCCCGAAACCCAACCCGGCGCGCGGTGATGGGGCTTGGCAGCAAGGGATGGACGTGCGGCGGAAAGACTCGTCATGACTTGGCCGATATAGGTGGCAGGCGATGCAGTTACGCTGCGACAAAGACGCGAGCGAATGGCGCTGTTTCAGCTTGATCCGGGACAAAGAAAAGAATGGTCGGAGTAGCAGGATTCGAACCTGCGACCCCACGCCCCCCAGGCGTGTGCGCTACCGGACTGCGCCATACTCCGCTCACTCGTGGGCGCGCCTATAGGTGGGCGGGACGTGCAGGGCAAGCCGCTGATGCGGGTCGTCTGCGTCTAAGATGCGTCTTTCGCGACGCTGTCCCAGTCATTGCGCAGCTTCTCCAGACGGCTCAGCGCATTACGGAGCTTGTCAGCGTCCGCCGCGGCGACGAGGGGCTCGGGTTCCGGCGCGGGTTCGGCGACCGCGACAGGTGCAGGTGCAGGTGCAGGTGACGTTGCAACGACGGGCGCGGGAGTGGGTGCGGGCACCACGGTCGCGGTGATCGCCGCGCGTGGTCCGGCCTTCTCGGTGGATGGGCGCGGCGCCGGCTTCTCGATCCGCGCGGGCACGAGCGGGGTTTCCGTCAGGTCGCGGTCCCGCGACGCCTTCTCGACCGATCGGCCGAGATCCACGATGCGGGCTGCGCCGCTCTTCTTGATCAGCTTCTGGACATCCTTGATCGGGTGTCCTTCCTCGTGGAGCAGCGTCTTTATTCCGCGCAGGAATTCGATGTCCTCGGGCCGGTAGAACCGACGCCCACCACCGCGCTTGATCGGCTTGATGTCGGTGAACTTGCTTTCCCAGAACCGTAGCACATGCGGCTGCAGTCCCAGCTCGTCGCCGGCTTCACTGATGGTGCGGAATGCGCGTGTTGTCTTCGCCTGCATGGAAACAGCCCTGATTGCGAATCAGAGCTTAGCCTATTTCGGGCTCAGAGACGAATCGACCCGCTCGCGCAGGACCTGGGACGGCTTGAAGACCAGAACGCGACGCGACGTGATCGGCACTTCGACGCCTGTCTTCGGATTGCGACCGATGCGTTCGCGCTTGTCGCGCAGAAGGAAGGTCCCGAACCCAGCGAGCTTTACGTTTTCACCGCGCAGCAATGCAGAGGAGACGTGACCGATTACGGATTCAACCAAATCCGACGATTCGGAGCGCGACAATCCGATCTCACGGTAAACCGCTTCGGCGAGATCCGCCCGGGTCACTGTGCCGTTGTTGACTGTCTTGCTGCCCATATCCGGTGTTAACAATCAAAAGGGCACGAGAGTTTCAAGTGCAAATCGCGCTGTGAGGCAAATTTAACGTGTGGTTTCAGTATCGAAGCAGGCAGGCGCCCCAGGTGAAACCGCCGCCGAACGCTTCCAGCATGACGCTATCACCGCGCTTGATGCGCCCGTCCCTCACTGCCGCATCCATGGCGAGCGGCACGCTGGCAGCCGAGGTGTTGGCATGGCTGGCCACGGTCGAGACGACCTGCTCCGGTCGGAGTTTCAGGCGTTTCGCGACGGCCACGAGGATGCGCTGATTGGCTTGGTGCGGGACGAACCAGTCGATGTCGGTCACGGCGACATCGGCTTCGTCAGCGCATTGTTCGATGATCCCGGCGATATCCTTGACCGCGTGTTTGAACACGGCATTGCCGAGCATGCGCAGCTTGCCGACCGTGCCCGTCGCGGACGGTCCGCCATCGACATAGAGCATGTCCTTGTGCGCGCCGTCCGAGCGGATGACGGAGTGGATGACGCCGCGTTCGCTCCCCTCTTCCGCTTCGAGCACCACGGCCCCTGCCCCGTCGCCAAACAGCACGCAGGTCCCGCGGTCGTCCCAATCGAGAATGCGCGAGAAAGTTTCCGCGCCTATCAGCAGGATGCGCTTGTGCGCGCCCGCCTCGATCAGCTTGCTGGCAAGGTGGATGCCGTAGAGAAAACCGGAGCAGACGGCTTGAACGTCGAAGGCCGCGCCGTGGGACATGCCGAGCCGGTGCTGGATCATGGTTGCCGTCGACGGAAAGGTGAGATCCGGCGTGGAGGTCGCCACGAGCACGAGGTCGAGATCGGCTGGCATGCAGTCCGCGTGAGCCAGCGCTTTCTTTGCCGCCTCGTAGCCAAGATCGGCCGTGGTCTGACCGTGCGCCGCGATGTATCGCTGCTGAATGCCCGTGCGTTCGCGGATCCATTCATCAGACGTGTCGAGACCAAGATCGTTGGCGAATTCCGCGTTTTGCATCACGCGTTCGGGCAGATAGCTGCCAATGCCACGGACAACCGCACGGATCATACGATGAAGCCTATATTGTCGTCCTCGTCATGCAGTGCGTCCATGCGCGCATCGATGGCGTCGAGGAAGTCCGTTTCGGCCAGACCGATGGCGATGTTCACGGCGTTGGCATAGCCGACCGCATCCGTTCCGCCGTGGCTCTTGATGACCACACCGTTCAGCCCGAGGAACACTGCTCCGTTCACGCGCCTGGGGTCGATTCTCCGCTTGAGCCGGAACAGCGCGAGAGAGTTGAGCGATGTCGTGAACTTGGACCAGACATTGCCCTTCAGCGCTTCGTTGAAGAAAGTCCCGATCAGCTTGGCCGTCCCTTCCGCCGTCTTCAGCGCGATATTGCCCGTGAAGCCGTCAGTGACCACCACATCCGCGCCGCCCATGGAGATGTCATTGCCCTCGACATAGCCGACATAGTTCAGCCCGAGCTGGCTTTGCGACAGGCGTTCGTGCGCTGCGCGGATGACGGCGTTGCCCTTCTGCTCTTCCGTGCCGACATTCAGCAGGCCGATCGTCGGGTTCTCTTTCTTGTATATGGCCTTGTAATAGGCCTCGCCCAGCACGGCGAACTCCGTCAGTTGCGCGGCGTCCACATCGACATTCGCGCCAACATCCAGCACAACGGAAATGCCGTCGGGGTTGGGCCAACTTGCTGCCAGTGCAGGCCGCTGTACGCCCTGCTTCATACGGAGCTGCAGCTTTCCCATCGCCATCAGCGCGCCGGTATTGCCCGCCGACAACGCAATGTTGGCACGTCCGGCCTTCACGCCCGCCACCGCATTCCACATGGAGCTGTCCTTGCCGCGGCGCAGCGCCTGGCTCGGCTTCGCGTCCATGGCGATGACCTTCTCGGTATGCACGATTTCGGAGCGTTCACGCGTGCGCGGGGCCTTGGACAGCAACGGGTCGAGCTGCGCCTTGTCGCCGTGCAGCAGGAAACGCGCGCG
>JAHDEU010000034.1 GCA_020628635.1 Hellea sp.
GACGGAGGGGTAAAGTGTGACGTCGTGAGAGACGAGACACCTTACCCCTCCGACCTTCGCTTCGCTCGGCCACCTCCCCTCAAAGGGGAGGAGTTGGGTTAAAGTTGATCCGACTGTCGGCAACTATTTCTATTCCGATTGAACTCTCCTTTCGTTGAATGACCACTCCCCCTTATCCCTCCCCCGAGCAGGGGGAGGTGGGCTCGGGAGCGAAGCGAGCGAGGTCGGTGGGGGGTGCTCCGCACTCGGACATCGCGTTTAGCCCCACGTCCAGCGCACCCCCTTTCCGAGCCTGTCGCCTGACGGCGTCAGTCCCACCTCCCCCTGCTCGGGGAAGGGATGTCAAAGTCTGGGGCGGTCCCCACGGCATTGTTTTGCCGCCTCCACCCACACGCCCACGTCCCGTCGCGGATCGAGCCGTCGACCGAAGCCTTCGCAAAGCACCCAATTGGCACGAAGCGCGGACATGGCTCATCGTTGGATGAGCAGAAGAATAACCATTTCACGACGAACCGATGTCCGCGCCTTCCGGGTTCTGC
The DNA here is from genome assembly GCA_020628635.1 of Hellea sp. Taxonomy (GTDB): domain Bacteria; phylum Pseudomonadota; class Alphaproteobacteria; order Caulobacterales; family Maricaulaceae; genus Litorimonas. Next base: position 540 of record JAHDEU010000034.1, read on the forward strand.
GAGGTCTTCCGCCCGGTCGTCCACACGGCCTGCAATAGGCTCACGCGCTCGGGGGTCTTCGAAAGGCCGATCGGACTTTCGACCCGTTCGGCTTGGACCCCGGATGCGGCGGCGGCGCATGCAGACGGGTCCATCCCAGTTACGGGGCCGCCAGCACTCGTATCTCATCCACCGCACCTGACCGGCCGGCTCCCCCGCCGGGCGCGCCCCGCCGCGTAAAGCGGGGTCCGCCCGAGCACGGTGACCCGAACCCGAAACCCCACCAAAACCGAGAGCAACGCACTCTCTCGTGCCCGGGGTGGGGAATAACGACAATGCAAGGCGTTGGGCGGGCGGGGATGGGATTGTGGTGATGTGCGGTGGGCGTGGGTGTTCTGGCGTATGTCGGCGGGGATGTGTCTCGGGTTGTTGGTTTCAAGGCGCATCCGGAAACAAACAATGACATCCATCTCGCCGGCTTGACCGGCGAGCCCATGGACAGGTCTTGCCTCGAACGCGGCGGGCCCTGGTCGCACTACCCGTCGCCAAGCACCTCTGCACGGACCGAAAGATCCGGCCATGGGCCCGCCGATCAAGTCGGCGGGAGGCGGAGATTTTCTGGAACTCTAGAAAGCGCCCGCCGCAGGCGGTCCTTTACTGAAACTCCAGCCGCTCCTGGCTGGCGAAGAACAGGCTCGCCACCATGGGGTCGTCCGCGCTGGCTTCGGGCGGCAGGGCGAGGATCTTGGCGATGGTCTGCTGGCGCTCGCCCAGGGCCACTTCGAAGTCCTCTTCGATGCGCGCGCGCGTGCCGCGCAGGGTCATGTTCTGCATCAGGCTCTCATAGATATCGACGCGGCCCATGAGGAAGAAGCTCTCATAGAGGATCTTGGACGCGATCTTTTCGTGTATGTCGCGATATTCCAGCTGGTCCACCATGCGGCCAATGGGCTTAACGATGAAGTCGAGCTCCTCGCGGATGTTCGGGCTCATCAGGTAGAGCTGCTTGATCGACAGCAGCTCGGCCTCCATGCGTTTCAGCTTGTCCGCATCCGCCTCGGCATTGGCGATGATGACGACATCGATGTCGGATCCGCGCACGGGCGTGCCGAGCTGCTCGTGGCGGCGCATGGTGGCATGGGCGAGATAGTAGGAGATGTCGCCGGACAGGAACACGACGCAGTGGCGGTTGATCTCGTCCTGCAACTCGCTCGGCAGGCGCAGCAGGGCGCGGCGTGCCAGGCCGAGCTTGCGCAGGCTGATGCGGCGGTGGCGGTTGGACAGCCGGGTTCCGGCCTGCACCACGCGGACCTGGTCGCCCGGCAGGTGAACCAGGCTGAAGGTCAGGAAATCGCGCAGGATGGAAGGCGACAGGCGCAGCGCGTTGTCGCGGCGGATGTCGTAGCGCAGGTAGTAGCGCGCGCAGTTCTGCACGCGCATGTCCTCGCGCGAATGGAAGACGCGCCAGATCACGATGGGCGGGATGTCCAGCATGGCCTTGCACAGCGCGCCGCCCGTGATCGGGCCGCGCTCGCGCAGAAGCTGCTTGATGCGCCTTGCGATCCGTTCCAGGTCATAGGCGGGGGCGGGCGGTTTGGCGGTCGTGTCGCCGGAAGGCTGGCTGGCAGGGGTCATATCCAAACCATAGGGCCGGGCGCGCATAAGCAAAGCGCGGAAATGGGTCCGACCGCCAGACCAGCACGCGGCTTGCAGGGTCGGGTGCGGGATTTCGAATGTGGGGACCATCCGATGACAGGTGATATCGACAGCTGGCTGTTCCGCACAGTGCTGCCGCATTGGCTGGAACACGGCGTGGATGCCGGCTTGGGCGTGTTCGTGGAGTGCCTGGACAGCCAGGGCGCGCCCATGCCGGAGGTCCCGCGCCGTGGCCGGGTCGCGCCGCGCCAGCTGTTCACGCTCGCACGGGCCCGGCGGCTGGGCTTTGACGACAAACGCGTCCCCGGCGTGCTGGAGCGCGGTGCGAGCACGCTGCTGGCGTCGCGCACGCCTGAGCGCGGCTTTCCCAGCAAGATCGACGCGCAAGGCTGCGCCGTGGAAGCGGACGGCGTGCTCTACGACCACGCCTTCGTGCTGCTGGCTGGCGCCGAGCTGCAGGCGGCCGGCGTGAGCGGGGGCGCCGAACTGGCCGCGCAGGCGTCCGAACTGGTGGATACGCGCTTCCGGGATCCGGCGGGCGGCTACCACACGGTCATGGACATGCGCGGCGACAAGCTCGCCAATCCGCACATGCACCTGCTGGAAGCCTCGCTGCTGCACGCCCAGGTCACGGGGTCCGGAGCCGCGCACGCGCGGGTGCGGGAGATCGCGGACATCGCGCTGGCGCATATGCTGCGGGACGGGGTCGTGGCGGAGCGGATGGGGCCGGATTTCGAGGCCTCTGAGCAGAACTGGGTCGAGCCGGGCCACTGCTATGAATGGGCCTTTCTGCTGCACGAGGCGGCCGAGATGCTGAATGATGCGGCGCTGGCGGGCGCGGCGCGCGCGCTGTTCGAGCGCAGCGAGGCCTTTGTGGAGGCGGACGGACTGGTCGTGGACCGGGTCGGCGCGCAGGCGAGCTACAGATTGTGGCCGCAGCTGGAACGGCTGCGCTGCCTGGTGAGCTTCGGACAGCACGAGACGGCAGGGCCGCTGCTCTCCACCATCCGCGCCCACTATCTCGACCGCGGGCCGGAGGCGGGCTGGATCGACAAGCTGGACGCGGACCGGCAGGCCGTGGGCGAGCGCGTCCCCGCCTCCATGCTCTACCACCTGATGACGGCGCTGCCGCCCGCGACGGGACGCACCCTGGAGCGCTAGGGCTCCAGCATCCAGCGCAGCGTGTCGTCCATGGGCCGCGTCGGGACGGTGCCGATCATGTCTTCCAGCCTTTGCGTCGATGCCTTGATGACGTCGGGATCGTTGGGCCGCAGCAGGGCCGGGTCGGTCCGCAGCTCCAGCCTGTGGTCGGACAGCGCGGCGCAGCGCGCCACGACGTCGGACAGGCTGCGCACCGTGCCCGTGGTCAGGTTCACCGTGTCGGACCGTCCGCCCATGGGCGCGTCGACCAGCCGGGCATAGATGTCGCACACATCGCGCACGTCGGAAAAGTCGCGGCGCTTGTCCGTGGCGCCCATGCTCAGCACGGGCGCGCGGCGGCGGAAATGCGACACGATCTTGGGCACCACGAAATGCTCGGCCTGGCCGCGCCCGGTATAGTTGAAGGGCCGCGCGACCAGCACCTCGAAATGCGGCGCATAGGTCTGCGCCAGCTGCTCCATGGACAGTTTCGAGCACCCGTAGAAGGATAGCGGGTTGGGGCGCATGGCCTCGGACAGATCGCCCGGCGGCTGCTCGCCGTAAACATGGGACGAGCTTGCCACGATGACCCGGCGCGGCGGGGCCTCGGACCGGGCCAGCGCGCCCAGCAGGTTGTCCGCCCCCACGACATTGGCATCCAGCATGCCCAGGCGGTCGGGCGACATCGGCTGGGCTGCCCCGGCAAGGTGGATGACCACGTCGGCGCGCGCCTCCGCCACGGCCGCCCGCACGGCGTCCGGATCGCGGATGTCGGCGCGCACGGTGCGCGCCCGGACCTGGTGCGTGGCGACCGTGTCGTGGGACATGTCCCGAGCGGGGGGCGCAGCCGGGCCGGACCTGTGCGACAGCCACTCCACCACGTCGTGCCCGTGCCCGCGCAGCAGCGGCGCGAGATGGCGGCCGGTGAAGCCCCCGGCTCCGGTGATGAGGACGCGCTCGCCCATAGGCTGATAGTCTCTTCCTGCGCCCGTCAAAGGCCGTGCGTCCGTTTCACGCCGGGACGGGTCAGGGTCAAGCGCCAAGGCGTCCTTTCGTGATTCACAACCTTTTGACATCCATGCGCTAGGGGCGTGCCCATGTCGCGCGCACCTCATTCCCGGACCCAGCCCAACAGCTACGCTTTTGAGACGGAGCCCCTCGTCAAGCCGACGGGCTTTCGCGAATATGACGCGCGCTGGTGGTTCGGCGGCCCCGGTCACGACAAGGACCCGGAGCTCAACCTCTACGGCGTGCGCGCGCTGGGCGAGGGGCTCGGCACGCTGATGCATGAACGCGGCGTGGACCCGGTGATCGCCGTCGGCCACGACTTCCGCCACTACAGCCTGTCGATCAAGATGAGCCTGATCGCGGGCCTGATGAGCGCCGGGATCAAGGTGCTCGACATTGGCCTCGCGCTCTCGCCCATGGCCTATTTCGCGCAATTCCACCTGAAGGCGGCCGGCGTGGCGATGGTCACGGCGAGCCACAACTCCAACGGCTGGACCGGCGTGAAGATGGGCATCGAGGCGCCGCTGACATTCGGGCCCGACGAAATGGCGCGGCTGAAGGAGATCGTGCTGGGCGGACAGGAGGAAGCCCGCCCCGGCGGGTCCTATGAATTCGTCGACGGCGTGCGCGAGGCCTATCTCGACGACGTCGCCAAGGGCGTGAAACTCTCGCGGCCCATCAAGGTGGTCGCGGCCTGCGGCAACGGCACGGCCGGAGCCTTCGCGCCGGAACTGCTGCGGCGCATCGGGGCGGACGTCGTGGCGGTGGAATGCGATCTCGACTACACTTTCCCGAACTACAATCCGAATCCTGAGTCTCTGCAAATGCTCCACGCCATGCGCGACAGCGTGCTGGAACACGGCGCGGATGTCGCGCTGGGTTTCGACGGCGACGGGGATCGCTGCGGCGTGGTGGACAATGAGGGCGAGGAGCTGTTCGCGGACAAGGTCGGCGTCATGCTCGCCCGCGATCTGTCGGCCGTGCACGACAACAAGCAGTTCGTCGTCGATGTGAAATCCACCGGCCTCTACCACACCGATCCGGTGCTCAAGGCGAACGGCGCGAAGACCGACTACTACAAGACCGGCCACAGCTACATCAAACGCCGCGTCCACGAACTCGGCGCGCTGGTCGGATTCGAGAAGTCCGGGCATTATTTCTTCAACGCCCCCATCGGGCGCGGCTATGATTGCGGCCTGGTGAGCGCGGTGGCGATCCTGCAAATGCTCGACCGCAATCCCGACAAGACGTTCGCGGACCTGCGACGCGAACTGCCCACCACATACGGCTCGCCCACCATGAGCCCCCACTGCGCGGACGAGGACAAATACGGCGTGATCGAACGGATCATCGCGGACGTGCAGGCGGATGCGGAGGCGGGCAAGACCGTGATGGACCAGGCCGTCATCGACGTGAACACGGTCAACGGCGTGCGCTACACGCTGGAGGACGGTTCATGGGGCCTGATCCGGGCGAGCTCCAACACGCCCAATCTCGTGGTCGTGGTGGAAAGCCCGACATCCGAGGCCATCCGCAACGGCCTCTTCGCCGACATACAGCGCCGCCTGTCCGGGTTCACCGAGGTCGGCGCGTTCGACCAGACACTCTGAGGACCAGCCATGCACACCAGACCCCGCATCGCCGTGCTGCCCGTCGCCGGTTTCGGCACGCGCGTGCTGCCCGCGACCAAGTCCATCCCCAAGGAAATGCTGCCCATCGTGGACCGCCCCGCCCTGCAATATGTGGTGGACGAGGCCTTTGCCGCCGGGATCACCCATTGCGTGCTGATCACGGGCCGCGGCAAGGCCGCCATCGAGGACTATTTCGACGAGGCCTATGAGCTCGAACGCGCGCTGGAGCGCAAGGGCAAGGCGGAGCTGTGGGACGAGCTGAAACGCCTGCGCCCCAAGGAGGGCACGATGAGCTTCGTGCGCCAGCAGAGCGCGCGCGGTCTCGGCCACGCCGTCTGGTGCGCGCGCGACATCGTGGGCGACGCACCCTTCGCCGTGCTTCTGCCCGACGTCATCATAAAGGGAAAGCCGGGCTGCCTGGCGCAGATGATGGAGGCCTATGACGACGTCGGCGGCAACATCATCGCCGTGGACGAAGTGCCCGAAGCCGACGTCTCCAAATACGGCGTCATCAAACCGAAGGGCTCGCTTGACGGCCCGCTCATCGCCATGTCCGGCATGGTCGAGAAGCCGCCGGTTGCCGAAGCCCCGTCGCGCTACAAGATCACCGGGCGCTACATCCTGCAGCCCGAGGTCATGCGCCTGCTCGCCACCCAGGAAGCCGGCGCGGGCGGAGAGGTGCAGCTGACCGACGCCATGGCCCGCGCCATGGAGGCAGGCTCGCCCTTTCACGCCTTTGCCTACCAGGGCCAGGACTATGACTGCGGTTCCAAGCTCGGCTATTTCGAGGCCGTGCTCGCCCATGCGCTGGACCACCCTGAGATCGCGGACGGGGCGCGCGAGCTGGTCTCGAAAGCCTGATCACGCCCCCGATCACATAAAGATGAGTTGCAGCGCGCGTGTCGGTGTGGGATGTTTCCCACATGGATACCCAAGCCCTCCTTTCTGATCTCGAAGACTTCGCCAGCCGTTCTGGCCAGTCTGTCTCCACGCTCGCGCGCAAGGTCTTCAATGACGGCAAGACCGTCACGCGGCTGAAAGACGGCGGTCAGCTGACGCCCCGCACGCTGGACAAGGCGGTGGCTGCGCTGGATGCGCTGAAACAGGACCATCTCGGCGCCAAGGGCGTGCGCCTGTCCCATCTCGACCGGCTGGAAGCCGAGAGCATCCACATCATGCGCGAAGTCGTCGCCCAATGCGACAATCCGGTCATGCTCTACTCGGTCGGCAAGGACAGCTCCGTCATGCTGGAGCTCGCCATCAAGGCCTTCTACCCCAGCCCGCCGCCCTTTCCGCTGCTCCATGTCGACACGCGCTGGAAGTTCTCCGAAATGTACGCCTTCCGCGACCGCCGCGCCAAGGAAGCGGGCATGGAGTTGATCGTGCACATCAATCCGGACGCCATTTCTGACGATGTCGGCCCGTTCAGCCACGGCTCGGCGGTCCACACCGACATCACCAAGACCCAAGGCCTGAAACAGGCGCTCGACGCCGGGCGCTACGACGCGGCCTTTGGCGGTGCGCGCCGAGACGAGGAAAAATCCCGCGCCAAAGAGCGCATCTTCTCCTTCCGGAATGAGCACCACCGCTGGGACGCCAAGAACCAGCGGCCCGAGCTGTGGAACATCTACAATGCCCGCGTCGCGAAGGGGCAGAGCATGCGTGTCTTCCCGCTGTCCAACTGGACCGAGCTCGACATCTGGCAATATATCCACCGCGAGAACATCCAGATCCCGGGGCTGTATCTCTCCGCCGAGCGCCCCGTGGTGGAGCGAGACGGCGTGCTGATCATGGTCGATGACGACCGCATGCCGTTGGAGCCGGGCGAAACGCCCATGATGAAGAACGTCCGCTTCCGCACGCTCGGCTGCTACCCGCTGACGGGCGCAGTCGAGAGCGAGGCGACGACGCTGACCGAAGTGATCCAGGAAACGCTGCTGGCCACGACCAGCGAGCGGCAGGGCCGAGTGATCGACAGCGATGGCGGCGCGAGCATGGAGCAGAAGAAAGAGGAGGGGTATTTCTAGGGATGGGCGGCCGCTGGCCGACTTGTTTCCCAAGTCCCCCTCCGACCGCGTGACGCTTCGCTGTCACGCGCCCACCTCCCCCTCGCGGGGGAGGAACTTGAAATAAGATGTTCTCTCAACCAGTTCCTCCCCCGCAAGGGGGAGGGGGACCGCCGCGAAGCGGTGGTGGAGGGGGACACGAACAAAAAAGGCCGCGCCCCGCGCGGACACTCCATGGCCCATCACGACCCCCTCATCGCCTCGGACATCCAGGCCTATCTGGACGCGCAGGGCTCCAAATCCTTTCTGCGCGTCTTCACCTGCGGCTCGGTCGATGACGGCAAGTCCACCCTGATCGGGCGGCTGCTGTATGACTCCCAGCTCATCTACGAAGATCAGATGGCCGCGATCGAGCGGGACAGCAAAACCTCCGGCACGACGGGCGAAGCGCCGGACCTCGCACTGCTGGTGGACGGGCTGGCGGCGGAGCGCGAGCAGGGCATCACCATCGATGTCGCCTACCGCTTCTTCTCGACTGATCAGCGCAAATTCATCATCGCGGACACGCCGGGCCATGTGCAGTATACCCGCAACATGGCGACGGGCGCGAGCACGGCCGATGTCGCCATCCTGCTGATCGACGCGCGTCACGGCGTGGTCGAGCAGACCCGCCGCCACGCCTTCATCGCGAGTCTCTTGGGCATTCCTCGCGTCGTCGTGGCGGTGAACAAGATGGACCTCGTCGGGTTCGACCAATCCACCTTCAACGCCATCGACGTGGCCTTCCGCGACTTCGCGGCGCGGCTGGAGTTCGACGACATCATGACCATACCGGTCAGCGCGCTGGACGGCGACAATGTCACGACGCGCTCTGACGCGGCTCCCTGGTACAAGGGCCCGAGCCTGCTGGGCTTTCTCGAGCAGATCGAGGTGGACCGGCAGAGCTTGGGCGCGCCCTTCCGCCTGCCCGTGCAGTGGGTGAACCGGCCCAATCTCGACTTCCGCGGCTTCTCCGGGACAGTCGCGTCGGGCACGGTTTCCAAGGGTGATCCGGTCATCGCGCTGCCGTCGGGCCGTCGCAGCACGGTCAAGGACATCGTGCTCTATAAGGAGTCGTTGGAGCACGCCCGGCAGGACCAGGCGGTGACGATCACGCTCACCGACGAGATCGACATCTCGCGCGGCGACATGATCTGCAGCGCAAGCCAGCCCATCGAGGTCGCCGACCAGTTCCAGGCCAAGATGATCTGGATGGACGATGCGCAGCTCTTCCCGGGCCGCCAATACATCATCCGCACGACCAACAACGCGGCCAGCGGCTCGGTCACCGCGATCAAGCACCGCATCGATATCGAGGACTTTTCCGAGGCCGCCGCCAAGACGCTGCGGCTCAACGAGATCGGCGTGGTGACGCTGGCGCTGACCAAGCCGATCCCGTTCGACCCCTATAGCGACAACCGCTCCACCGGCGCCTTCATCGTCGTGGACCGGCAGACGAACAGGACGGTCGGCGCGGGCATGATCGACTTCGCGCTGCGGCGCTCGCGCAATATCGTGAGGCAAGACCTCGTCGTGAACAGTTCCGCGCGCGCCGCGCAGAAGGGCCAGAGCCCGGCCGTGCTATGGTTCACCGGCCTGTCGGGTTCGGGCAAATCGACCATCGCGAACCTGGTGGACGAAGCGCTATTCGAGCGCGGCCACCACACCTACACGCTGGACGGCGACAATGTCCGCCACGGGCTGAACCGCGATCTGGGCTTCACCAAGGCCGACCGGATCGAGAACATCCGCCGCATCGGCGAGGTCGCGAACCTCATGGTGGATGCCGGGCTGATCGTGATGTGCTCCTTCATCAGCCCCTACCGGGCCGAGCGGCAGATGGTGCGCGACCGCGTCGGGAGCGAGCGCTTCTTCGAGATCCACGTCGACACCCCGCTGGAGGTGGCCGAAGAGCGCGACGTGAAAGGCCTCTACGCCAAGGCGCGGGCGGGCGAGATAAAGAATTTCACCGGCATCGACTCCGAATACCAGCCGCCGGAGAACCCGGAGCTGCGCATCGACACGACCAAGATGACCGCCCAGGACGCGGCAGACGCCATCATCGCCCTGCTGCGCGACAGCGGGCTGCTGGATGATCCGCGCCTGATCATGCAGGACGGCGGAGGCATCTAGGGTGGCCGATTTCGACCTGTTCAACGGCGACGCGGACGGCATCTTCTCGCTGCTGCAGCTGCGCAGCAAAGAGCCGAGGGACGCGGAGCTGGTGACGGGCGTCAAGCGCGACATCCGGCTGTTCGACCGGATTGCGGGCCGAGCTGGGGAGGGTGACCGGGTGGCGGCGCTCGACATATCCATGGCGCGCAACATGGACGGGCTCACGCGCGTGCTCGAAGACGGAGCAAGCGTCTTCTACTGCGACCACCACCTCGCGGGCGACGTGCCGGACCATCCGGGGCTGAGCGCTGTCCTCGACGGCTCCAAGGTGATGTGCACGGCGTTTCTGATCGACACGCATCTGTCGGGCGCGCACACCGACTGGGCGGTCTGCGGCGCCTATGGCGACAACTTCCCGCAGCTAGCCGAAGCCCTGGCGGCACGCAGCGGGCTGGAATTACCAATGGGTCGCCTGCGGGAGTTGGGCGAGCTGGTGAACTACAATGCTTACGGCCTGGAGGTATCGGACCTGCATTTCGATCCGGCGGAGCTTTATAGGACGCTTTCCGACTATCCCGGTCCGGTCGAGTTCCTCGACGCGGAAACGGACACCTTCGCCAAGCTAAAGTCCGGCTACGCCGCCGACTGGGACGTGGCGCAGAACGCGCGCGAAGCCGATGTCAGCGACGCGGGCCAGGTGCTCATCCTGCCCGCCGGAGCCGCCTCCAACCGCATCGGCGGGCTGTTCGGAAAT
>JAHDEU010000035.1 GCA_020628635.1 Hellea sp.
ATCCCTCCCCCGAGCAGGGGGAGGTGGGCTTTCGACCGCTAGGGAGAAAGGTCGGTGGGGGGTGCTCCGCTCCATCGGTTTGACCCCGACCTCGCGTCCCGCGCACCCCCTTCCGAGCCGTGACGCTGACGCGTCCCGTCCCACCTTCCCCTGCTCGGGGAAGGGATGTCGAAAGCAGGACAAATCCGTTCGTTGCCCTGCACGGGGATCGAAGCCTGAGGGCCGCATCGCGGACCGACGGTGAGGGGGATAGGCGCCGACAGGTGGCAGGCTCGGAAGGGGTGGCGGACGCTTGGGCCGCGAGCAGGCGTCCGACCGGATCACTCCTTCCGACCTCGCTCGCTTCGCTCACGAGCCCCCCTCCGCCGTCGGTCCGCTTCGCGGCCCTTTGGGGTACGATCCCCGTCAAGGGGAAGAAACGAATGTTGTATCTCGCCATAGTGTTCTGCGGTCAGCGCAAAATACTCGTTTTACTAAATCGTCCTTCTCCCTGAGGGAGAAGGTGGCCGACAGGCCGGATGAGGGTTTCAGGTTTGGGAGAGACTCTTAGGGGCCGGAAACCCTCACCCGCCCTTCGGGCACCCTCTCCCTCAAGGGAGAGGGGCGATGGTCGTGGGGTTTGGTGGCCGTATCAGACGAAGTGGCGAAATAGCTGACCGGGACGCTTAATGAAGCCTAGCCATTGCTGGCCAGATAGGTCGGTTCCCATAGAAGAAAGGCCGCCTCGCGGCGGCCTCTCCAGTTCATCTATCGATAGCCCTACGCCGCCTTCTTCCCCGCCTGCGCAGCGAGGATCTTCCCGATCGTGTCCGCCTTCAGATCATCGACACTCGCCGCGATGCCCATGCCGTTAGCGATCTTGACCACATCCGCTTCCAGCATGCGCTCCAATGCGCTTTTCGAGTAAGTTGTCGGCGCGCCGCCGTAGAGCGTCTCGCCCTTTTCGGCCATGTCGCGGAAAAGTCCGGGTACCTTGAAACGCTCGCCGTGGCGTTGCGCGAGCGTGTCGGCGGTAGCGACGAACGTATCGATGCCGATGGTGTCGATGTAGCTCATCGGGCCGCCGGTCCAGGCGGGGAAGCCCCAGCCGAAAATGGCGCCGAGGTCCGCGCTCTGCGGGTCGGACACGACGCCGTCGGCGAAGGTGCGCGCGGTCGGGATGAGCTGCGCATACATCAGGCGCTGCTGCACTTCGGCCTGGCTGGGCTGCTCCTCGGCGAGCGGATAGTGGTCCGTCACGCCCTTCCACAGGTCGAGGCGCTTGCCGCTCTCATCGTAATTGTAGAGACCCTTGCCGAAGCGGCGGCCCGAGCGGCCGAGCTTCTGCACCATGAGTTCGTAGAACTCTTCCGTGCCGGATGGCTTGTAGGCGTCGCCCAGCTCTTCCTTGGTCGATTGCAGCACGTCGTAGCCGAGCTTCAGCGTGGTCTCGTCCTGCACGGCGAGCGGGCCGATGGGCAGGCCCATGTTCAGCGCGGAGTTCTCGATCAGCGCCGTGGACGTGCCCTCCATGATCATCAGGATGGCCTCATTAATGTAGGGCGGGAAGACCTGATTGGTGAAGAAACCGCGCACGTCTTTCACGACGATCGGGGTCTTCTTGATCTTCTTATTGTAGTCGAACGCCACGGCCAGCGCGTGGTCGGACGTGCCCTCATGCGGGATGATCTCCAGTAGGGGCATGCGCTCCACGGGGCTGAAGAAGTGCAGGCCGATGAAGTTCTCGGGACGCACGGAGTTCTTGGCCAGACCGCCGATGGGCAGCGTCGAGGTGTTGGACGCGAAGACGACGTCCTTGCCGATGACGGCCTCGGTCTTCTTGATGACGTCGGCTTTCACATCGGGGCGCTCGAAGACGGCCTCGATGACCAGATCGACGTCCTTGATGTCGTCATAGTTGGACGTCGGCGTGATGCGGGCGAGGAAGGCATCGGCCTTCTCCTGCGTCATGCGTCCCCGCTTCACCTTTTTGTCGAGAATCTTCTTGGTGTAGGTGATGGCCTTCTGCGCCTCCTCGTCATTGCGGTCGAGCGAGACAACTTCCAGCCCGGCCTTGGCCGTGACATGGGCGATCCCCGCGCCCATCAGGCCCGCGCCCAGCACGGCAACTTTCTTGATCTCGACAGTCGGGATATCCTTCGGGCGATCCGCACCTTTTTCGGCGGCTTGCTTGTTGACGAACAGCGTGCGGATCATGTTCTGCGCGACCGGATCGGCGAACAGGGTGAGGAAGTATTTGGTCTCGACCTCGACAGCCTTGTCCATCGGCAGCTGCGTGCCCTCATAGAGGCAGGACATGATGGCGCGGATGGCCGGATAGTTGTCCTTGGACTTGGCAAGCGCCATGGCGTTGGCGGCGGAGAAGAACTGCACGGCCTTGGGGTTCATCGCGCCCGCACCGCCCGGAACCTTGAAGCCCTTGACGTCCCAGGGCTGCAGCGTGCCTTTTTCGGCGTGCTCCTTTACCCAGGCCTTGGCGGCCTCGACCGTCTTGCCGGGCTCGACGATCTCGTGGATCAGGCCCTGGGCCTTGGCTTTCTGGACATTGATCGGCGCGCCCGACGTGATCATCTGCGCGGCGTTCTGCAGGCCGATCAGGCGCGGAACGCGCTGCGTGCCGCCGCCGCCGGGCAGCAGTCCGACCAGCACTTCCGGCAGGCCCAGCTTCACCTTCGGGCTGTCGGCCGCCACGCGGTAGTGACCGGCGAGTGCGAGTTCGAGACCGCCGCCGAGCGCGAGCCCTTCCAGCGCCACGGCGACCGGTTTGGCGGTCTTGCCCTCGCGCGCGATCTCGCGGCTGGTGTGGCCGCCCTTTTCGAGCTTCCGGAAAGCGCGGTTGAGCGTCATGCCGTTCTCGAAGGCTTCCTTGTCCAGATCGCCCGACTGCTTCTCCAGCATGCGTAGGTCCGCACCGGCCATGAAGGCATTGTCGCGGCCCGAGGCGATGACGAGGCCCTTCATGCTGTCGTCGCTCACGAAGGCGTCCACGAAGTCCGGGAACTCGCGCATCAGGTGCTCGTCCCAGACATTCATGCCCTGGTTCGGCACGTCGATTGTCATGACGGCAATGCCGTCGCTATCGGTTTCAACGGAGAAGGTTTTGTAGTCGGCCATGGGGCAGGGTCCTAGAGTTTGAAGTAGGTCCAGAGGACGAATGTGATGAAGAGGGCGATGGCCGCCATGACGGCGAGCAGCACCGGGGCAGGGGCGTAGCCCTTGGAGAGCGCGGCGAAGGCGAGGACGGGAACGCCCAGCATGTAGAGGCAGAGGCGCTTGGTGCGCGCCTGCCAGACCAATTGCCGGGCTTCGAGTGTCTCGCCCTCGCTCAAGAGCTAGACGCGCTCGATGATGGTCGCGATGCCCATGCCGCCGCCGATGCAGAGCGTGACGAGAGCCGTCTCCTTGTCCGCGCGCTCGAGCTCGTCGACCATGGTGCCGAGGATCATCGCGCCGGTCGCACCCAGTGGGTGGCCCATGGCGATGGCGCCGCCGTTCACGTTCATGATGGAGTGATCGACGTCCAGCGCCTGCATGAAGCGCAACACCACGGCGGCGAAGGCCTCGTTCAGCTCATAGAGGTCGATGTCGGTGGACTTCATGCCCGCGGTCTTCAGCGCTTTCTGCGCGGCGAATTCTGGACCGGTCAGCATGATGGTCGGGTCCGAGCCGATGGACGCCATGGACACGATGCGCGCGCGCGGCTTCATGCCCAGGCGTTCGCCCGCGCCCTTCGTACCCATCAGCACGGCCGCCGCGCCGTCCACGATGCCGGAGCTGTTGCCGGCGTGGTGGACATGGTTGATCTTTTCGACCTCGGGATATTTCAGCTGCGCCACTTCATTGAAGCCGAAATTCTGGCCCATCATGGCGAAGGATGGGTTGAGCGCGCCCAGCGCCTGCATGTCTGTCTGGGGACGGATCGTCTCGTCGCGGTCGAGCACGGACAGGCCCATCACGTCCTTGACCGGCATGATCGACTTGTCGAAGCGGCCTTCGCTCCAGGCCTTGGTCGCGCGCTTGTGGCTCTCCACGGCGTAGGCGTCGACGTCGTCGCGCGAGAAGCCGTATTTGGTCGCGATCAGGTCGGCGGAGATGCCTTGCGGAATGAAGTAGGCCTCGAACGCGGCCGCAGGGTCGCTGATCATGGCACCGCCGTCGCTGCCCATCGGCACGCGGCTCATGCTCTCCACGCCGCCGCCAATGGCGATCTCGCATTCGCCGGACATGACCTTGGCGGCCGCGATATTGGAGGCTTCGAGACCTGAGCCGCAGAAACGGTTGACCTGGATACCGGACGTCTGTTCGGGATAGCCCGCATCGATAATGGCCGTGCGGGTGATGACCGCGCCCTGTTCGCCGACGGGCGAGACACAACCGAATGCCACATCCTCGATCTCGCCCTTGTCGATGCCCATGCGGTTGGGCACGGCTTCCAGCACCTGGCTGGCCAGCTGCAGCGGCGTGATCTCGTGCAGGCTGCCGTCCTTCTTGCCCTTGCCCCGTGGCGTGCGGACGGCGTCGTAGATGAAGGCTTCGGCCATGAGCGGATATCCTGTGCTGAATCTGCGTGAGGTTTTGCGCGGCCTTAATACGCATGAGCGGCGATGGGGAAGGGGGAGAGGGCAGCAAACGCCCCCTCATCGGCAATGTGTTGCCCCACAGAAACGCATAATGACAATTTTCTCACTGTATGGACTCGCGGGTGGGCCCGAGCTGCGGGATGCCCTGCTGTGATGTGTGTGACAGAAAAACAACAGGGCGTGAGCTTATTCACCTCCGTCCGAAAACCCGCTTGCGGGCAAGTGTCCGCATGATTAGGCGGCTCGAAAGCCTGCAGATTCTCAAACTAGCGGGCGGGTCACAATCGGGAAACTCATGATCAAGCTTACCACGCGCCTGACGGCTTCCGCCGCAGCTCTCGCCATTCTCACCGCGCCGGCCTTCGCCCAGGACAGTGCTGAGGATGAAATCATCGTGACCGCCACCAAGCGCGCCACGACTCTCCAGGACACACCCGTCGCCGTGACGGTGACCCGCGCCGAAACCATCGAGCGCGCCGAAATCCAGGACATTCTCGACCTGCAATCGGTCGTGCCGTCCTTGCGCGTCGACCAGCTGCAGACCTCGACCAACACCAACTTCATCATCCGCGGCTTCGGCAACGGCGCCAACAACCCCGGTATCGAACCATCGGTCGGCGTGTTCGTGGACGGCGTCTACCGTTCGCGCACCTCGGCCAATATCGGCAACCTGCCGAATCTGGAGCGCGTCGAAGTCCTCGCCGGCCCGCAAAGCACGCTGTTCGGCAAGAACGCGTCCGCCGGTGTCATCTCCATCGTGACGCAGGCCCCGCAGTTCGAGCAGGAAGGCAAGGCTTCGGTCGGCCTCGGCAATTACGGCCTGTTCCAGGGCGACGCCTATATCACCGGTCCGGTTTCCGAGACGCTGGCCTACTCGATCGGTGGCGGCTTCCAGAAGCGTGACGGCTACTTCGGCCGCGTGGGCGGCGACGGCCAGGACCTCAATGACCGCGACCGCTGGAACCTGCGTGGCCAGCTCCTGTTCGAACCGTCTGACGACACGACGCTGCGCCTGATCGGTGAATACAGCACGCTGGACGAGCTCTGCTGCGGCACGTCGGTCTTCGCCGCGTCCCCGACCTCGCAGATACTGCTAGGTCTCGGCGGCGGTGCGCAGGTCCAGGGTGACGCGCTCAACCCGTATGCCAGGGTCGCCTATCTGAACAAAACGCCGGAGAACGAGTTGTCCGATTACGGTCTTTCCGGTCAGCTTGACCACGATTTCGGCAATGGCCTGTCGCTGACCTCGATCACGGCCTACCGCATCAACGACACCTTCTCCGACATCGACGCGGACTTCACGACGCTGAACATTCTCGACCAGAACGAGTCCAATACGCGTCTGGACACCTTCACCCAGGAACTGCGCCTGACGTCCAACTATGACGGCGCGTTCAACTTCCAGATCGGCGGTTTCTACTTCGACGAAAGCGTCGATGCGCAAAACGTGCTCGGCTACGGTTCCGACATCCGCGCCTATGTGGACGTGCTGTCCAGCGGTGCGCTGAACGTCATCGAAGCGTTCGATCCGAGCCTCAGCGCCGGCGATCTGTTCAGCGACAATATCAGCATCAAAGAGCGCTTCACCCAGGAAGACACGACCTACTCGGTCTTCGGCACGGTCGACTACGAAATCGGCGACCGTTTCACCGTCACGGGCGGCCTGAACTACACGGATGTGCGCAAAGAAGTGAGCGGAAGCACCGATAATAACGACATTTTCTCCAATCTCGACCTCGCGACCAATCCCGGCGTGTCGGCCTTGACCCAAGGCATCATCGCGCAGAGCTTCGGTGCTGATCCGACGATGGACCCCATCGCCGGCGCATTCTTCGCGACCTTCGGCACGCCGCTGACGGCGGCAAGCTTCGGTGGCCTGCCAGCTCCCGCACGCGGTGCCTTCGTCTCGGCCATCCAGCCGGGCGTCGCCTCGCAGCTCTTCGGACTGCAGTTCCAGCCGCAATTCCTCGCCTTCCCCAACGCGGTCGAAAGCGGCGTGGTCGAGGATGACAAGGTGACATGGTCGATCCGCGGCAATTTCGAAGCCACCGACGACATCTCGCTCTACGCCTCGGTCGCGACCGGCTTCAAGGCCTCGTCCTTCAACCTGTCGCGCGACTCGCGTCCGTTCCTGGTCGATGCGCCGAACCTCGCGGCCACGGGCATCCTGCCGAACAACTACACGCCGGCGACGGGCCGCAACTTCGGTACGCGCTTCGCGGAGCCGGAAGAAGCGATCGTCTATGAGATCGGCGCCAAGGCGCGTTGGGGCTTCGGCACGGCCAACCTCGCACTGTTCAGCCAGACGCTCGAGAACTTCCAGACCAACGCATTCGTCGGCGCGGCCTTCGTCCTGACCAATGCGGGCGAGACACGCGTCAACGGTGCGGAAATCCAAGGTCGTCTGTTCCCGATGGACGGGCTGACATTCGACTACGCAGCGACCTTGCTGGATGCCGAATATACGGACTTCACCAACGCATCCGGCCCGATCTCCGGCACGATCATCGATCTGACGGGGACGGAACCGGACAACATCGCGGACTTCTCCGGCTCGCTGTCGGGCACCTATGAGTGGGGCCTGGGCAACAACACCGACGCCTATGTCCGCGCCGGCATCCAGTATGAAAGCCCGACCACCATCGCGACCAACCTGTCGCCCGAAGGTCGCGCCCTGGCTGCCACGGCCAACCCGCTGGAAACCACGCTGCAAGCCTTCAACGGCTATGAGGAGCGCGAGCAGTTCCTCGTCAACGCCTCGATGGGTATCGAGCTCGACAACGGCATCGGCTTCCAGATCTGGGGCCGGAACATCTTCGGTGACGACTACGCCACCACGCTGTTCCCGGGCGTTGCGCAGTTCGGCATCGTCAACGGCTATCCGAGCCCGCCGGCGACTTACGGCGCCAACATGACCATCGACTTCTAGGGTCGGGCAATCACAAGGGGAGAGTGGTGCGGGGTACAGCGTCGCACCATTCCGGGGGAAGGGCCGCTTTCAGGGGGAGGCGGCCCTTTTTAATGCGCGCGTGACAGGCGCCCGCACCACCCATGCGATGCGGCCGGGTCTGCCGTTGCGCGTCTTCGCGTCTTCGCTAGACCGGAAGGCCAACGGGGACACTGCATGCTGCCAAACCCATATGACACCGCCGAGCGCAAGGCCTTCCGCGAGAGTTTCCGCGCGTTCATCGCCAAGGAAGTCGACCCGCATAAATTCGAGTGGGACGAGGCGGGCCATGTGCCGTGGGAGATGCACCGGAAATTCGCCGCGCTTGGCATGTTCGGCTTCGGCATAGACGAGCGCTATGGCGGGCTCGGCTTCGACGACCCCTTCATGCGCTGGGACGTGTCGGTCGAGATCGCGCGCTGCGGCGTGGGCGGGATTGCGGCGGCGATTGGCGGGCGCGGGATCAGCCTCGACCCCATCCAGAAGCTCGCCGCCGAAGAAATACGCGAGCGCGTCCTGCCCGAGATCATCTCGGGCGAAAAAGGCTCCAGCCTCGCCATCACCGAGCCGGGCGGCGGCTCGGACGTGGCCCGCATGAAAACGTCGGCGAAACGCGACGGCAACCACTGGGTCATCAACGGCTCCAAGACCTTCATCACCGGCGGCATGGAGAGCGACTATTTCGTCGTCGGTGCGCGCACGGGCGGCGCTGGACTTGGCGGCATCTCGCTCTTCTTCGTCGAGTCCGACACACCCGGCTTCTCACGCACACCGCTTGCCAGGAAACAGGGCTGGTGGGCGTCGAACCAGGCCACGCTCCATTTCGACGACGTCCGCGTGCCCGCGACCAATCTCATGGGCGAAGAGAATATGGGCTTCATCCAGATCATGCAGAACTTCAACTATGAGCGGCTGGGCCTTGTCGGCCAATCGCTCGGCATGATGGAAGCCTGCCTGGAGGACAGCATTGCCTGGGCGCAGCAGCGGGAGACTTTCGGCAAACCCCTGATCACCCACCAGGTCATCCGCCACAAGATCGCGGAGATGAGCAGCCGCGTTGATGCCGTGCGCGCGCTCGGCCTGATGATCTGCGCGTCGATCGAGGGCGGCACCATGCCCGTCGCCGAGATCACCAAGGCCAAGTTCTTCGCCACGCAGCAGCTCGAATACTGCGCGCGCGAGGCCATGCAGATCCTCGGCGGGGCGGGGTACTTACGCGGCAACCGCGTCGAGACGATCTACCGCGAAGTGCGCGTCATGGCGATCGGCGGCGGCAGCGAGGAAATCATGCGCGACCTCGCCGTAAAGATGATGGGACTATAAAAAATGGGGAAACAACCGATGCAGACTGCCTACAGCAATTCCGGCCAAGTCATTGATTGGATTGAGTATCACGCGGCGACCAAGCCCAATGCGCGCGCTCTGGTCGATCTCGCCAGCGACCGCACATTCACCTATGCCCAGACCCATGAGCGCATCGCAAAGGCGGCCGGTATGCTCAAGGCGCACGGCATCGAGCGGGGCGATCGTGTCGCCTTTCTCTGCCTCAACACGACGGATGTATTCGAGCTGATCTTCGCCTGCTGGCGCATCGGCGCGGTCTGCCTGGCGCTCAACTTCCGCCTGACGCCGCCGGAGATGATCTACATTCTGAATGATAGCGAGACCTCGCTCGTGCTGGTCGATGAGCCCTTCCACGGCATGATTGCCGCCGCCGGTCCCGCCTGTCCGAGCGTGAAGCATTGGGTGAAGACCAACGGCCTTGGCGGCGACAGCGAGTATGAGCGCGGGCTGGCCGGTGCCACACCCGTCCACGACATGGTCCCCACCGGCTATGAGGACATGGCGCTGCTGATGTATTCGTCCGGGACGACCGGAAACCCCAAGGGCGTCATCATCACCCACGGCATGATCGAGTTCACCAATTCCGCCGCGGGCCGCGTGGGCGAAAGCAGCCCGGACCGCGTCAGCCTGAACAACATGCCTCTCTTCCACATTGGCGGGCTGCAGGTGACGGGCCTGCCGAGCCTTTGGATCGGCGGCTGCTGCGTGGTCATGCGCATCTTCGACGTCGACAAGACCATGGCCGCCATCGACGACGCGGGGCTGAACATCGACACGCTGTTCATGGTCCCGGCCGCCTTCAACGCCATGCGCGCCCATCCCGATATCGAGTCCATCGACTTCTCCCGCATCCAGATCGCGCTGGCGGGCGGCGAAACCGTGCCCGAGCCGCTGTCGCATTTCTGGCTGACCAAGGGCCTCGTCATCCAGGAGGGCTACGGCATGACCGAAACCTGCGCGGCCGGCACGACGCTGCGCAAGGAGGATATCCCCCACCGCATCGGATCCGCAGGACGTCCACTGTCGCACTCCCGCATCAAGGTGGTCGGCGAGGACGGCGCGGAAGTTCCGCGCGGCGAACCCGGCGAAATCCTGTTCAAGGGCGCATCCGTCACCCCCGGATACTGGCGCAACCCCGAAGCCAACGCCAAGTCTTTCACCGAAGACGGCTGGTTCCGTTCCGGCGACATCGGACGCATGGACGCCGACGGCTATGTCTATATCGAGGACCGGGTGAAGGACATGTACATCTCCGGCGGGGAGAATGTGTACCCGGCGGAGATCGAGGGCCTGCTCTACGAAATGCCGCAATTCGCGGAGCTCTCGGTGATCGGCGTCCCGCATGAGAAGTGGGGCGAGACGGGGTGTGTCGTCGCGGTATTCAAGGAGGGCGAGAGCGCAAGTCTCGCGGATGTGCTTGCGCATCTGGATGGTCGCCTTGCGCGGTACAAGCTGCCCATGCACCTGCACGAGGTGAGCGAGCTGCCACGCGGCGGGTCGGGGAAAGTGCTGAAATACCAGCTGCGCGAGAGCGTGGGGAAGGTGATCGCAGGGTAGGGAAGGGCGCGCCGGGGCGTGGCTGATGTGGGCGTCCCCCTCCGAACCAGCTTCACTACGTTCGCTGGCCCACCTCCCCCTTTCGGGGGAGAAACTCGATAAGAGAAACCTTCAAAATCAGTTCCTCCCCCGCGAGGGGGATATGAGCCAAAGCGGGCGGAATGCCCGCGACGCGATTGGCGACCGCGCGAAGCGTGGTGGAGGGGGACAACACGATAGAGCCGCGCGCAGCGCGACCATCCCCACTGCCGCGAGATCGGGCCATGGGCAGGCCGATCAAGTCGGCCTGAGGCGAATTACTTTTGATTGCGA
>JAHDEU010000036.1:0-5537 GCA_020628635.1 Hellea sp.
TGCCGCCGGAGACCACACAGCAACAGGGGCTGGCGCTGCAACAGGCGACCGAGGCCGCGCTGGACGGGCTGGCTGGGGTGGAGCGTCTCGCCGTGTTGCTGACCACCCACCGCGCCGCACCGAAGCTGCAGGCCAAGAGCCGCAAGCAGGACCGCAACCCGCATCCCAACAAGCGCCCGGACGGTTATCAAGGCGACGCCAGAGTCCGCCACATCGTCGCCGTCAGCTCCGCCAAGGGCGGCGTCGGCAAGAGCACAGTGACGGTCGGCACGGCGCGCGCGCTGGCAGCGCAAGGCTTGAAAGTGGGCGTGCTGGACGCGGATGTTCACGGGCCGAGCCTGCCGAGCCTGCTGGGGGTCTCCGGACAGCTCGGCACGCGCGAGGTCGAGGGGCGCAGGCTCATCGCACCGGCCGAGTCCGACGGCGTCAAGGCGGTCTCCATCGGGCTGCTCACGGGCAATTCCGATCCGGTCGTGTGGCGCGGGCCCATGGTGCAGGGCGCGATCGCGCGCATGTTGTGGGACACGGATTGGGGCGAACTCGACGTGCTGCTGATCGACATGCCGCCGGGCACGGGCGACCCGCAGCTGGGCCTCGCGCAGGACATCAAGCCGAGCCCGGCCTTTCGCGGGGCCGTCGTCGTGACCACGCCGCAGGACCTCGCCCTGCTGGATGCGCGCAAGGGCGTCGGCATGTTCGCGGCCGTCGATATCCCCGTGCTGGGCTGGGTCGAGAATATGGCGAGTTTCACCTGCCCGGATTGCGGTTCGACCCACGCGCTGTTCGGCGACGGAGACCCGGGTCTGAGCGTGCCCAAGCTCGCGAGCCTGCCGCTCTCGCTGGAAATGCGCGGCGCGCGGGAGGGGTTCGATGATCTCGCCTATGCGCTGCTGGAGCGGTTGCCCAACAGCTAGAGGCGGTTCTGCTGTGTCAAAATGGGCTCGGGCTCAGACGCGCCCTCCGGCCAGGTCACATGGACATTCATGCCGTAGGGCTTCCAGAGCCCGACCGCTGGTCGAAAATCCGGGTGGCGCTCTTGATACTCCTCGAAACGCGCAGACCCGGAAATGCGTGGCGTGTCGTAATGTGTATTGCCCACCCACACAGGGTCGCGCTTTCCAAGATATTTTGGATGATCAGGACGTCGCGTCATGTCCTCAATGGACCACCCTTCCGCCGCAAGCCAGTCGCTGAACTCATCGACATCGCCGAGCGCGCGGGCGACATCCATCAGACAGTCCTCAAACTGCGGAAAATCGTCGATCTGTGCGTAGTCGAGGGCTGGTGGCACCGCATCGATCAGGCACGGCTCTTCCAGCGACGCCCCGCCGCTGGAGCAGGCGATAACGAGCAGGGCTGGTGAAATGGCAAGCAAAGTGGAGCCGTTACGCATGTCCAGTCAACGCGCTGAGCCTCCGCAGGGTTCAACTTCGTTTGCGGATCAGCCCTTCCGGCTCCGCACACACCACCGCAAATAAAGCGCAAAAATCTTCGGGCCCTCCACCAGATAGCGCTTCCACAGGCGCTTCGGCTCGCTCGCCAGCCGGTGCAGCCATTCCAGCCGGTTCTGCTGCATCCACTTGGGCGCGCGCTTGACGCGGCCGCCGATGAAATCGAGCGAGGCGCCGACACACAGTCCCAGCCCGACGCAGTCTCCGCGGTCGAGGCAGGCCTTTGCGACCATTTCCTGCTGGGGCGAGCCGACGCAGATGAAGACGTAGCGCGAGGGGTGGTCGGCCACGAACTGCGCGCATTCGGCGACCGCGTCGGGCTTCTTTCGCAGGCCCATGGGCGGCATGTGGTGGTGGACCTTGGAGAGGCCGTAGCGCGCCTTGACGCGGTTCACGATCTCTTCGTCCGCGCCGATGACCGTGATCGGATCGTCCGCCGTGATGACATTGTCGAAGAGCTGCTGCGACAGGTCCGAGCCCGGCACGGCCGAGAGCGGAAGGCCGGACAGGCGCGCGAGCATTTCCAGAATGCGCGAGTCGCAGACCGACAGCCAGCTGGCCTCGTAGAGCGGGCGGTAGACGTCCGGCTCTTTGGCCAGACGCACGAGGTGATCCACATTGGGCGTGACGATGTAGCGGAAGCCGTGGCGCACGCTCATCCATTTGGCGCGTTGCAGAGTCTGGATCGGGGTCAGCGGGTCGAAGATCGCACCGATGAATTCATAGGTGCGCGGATTGATGCGCCAGTCCTGCACGCCGGGGCGGCCCTGCCGGCGATCCTGCCCGCGCGGCACGGCCGGGGTGAAGTCGGCCGGGCGGCCTGCTTGTGCGGATACTCTCTGTGTCGAAGCGGCCAATGTCTCACCCATGCGTTAGGGGTGCGTCTTGGCACAGCTATCGTGAAAACCGGGTTAGCGCGCCGTTAGGCTGCGGTTCACCATAGTCTTCGGCTAGTCCGGAACGCGCCCGAAAGCCGCTTCCAGCCGGGTGATCTGGTCGGCGACCGTGTTGCCGGCCTGCGCGGCTATTGTACCGTAGAGCGAGCGGTCGAGGCGCATGATGCGCTGATAGAGCGACTCGGAGCGCGCCATCAGGTCGAGCAGGCGGCCGGGCAGCGCATAGGCGTCCTTGGCGATCTGGGAGAATGACAGGCCGTCTTCGGTCTCGGACCGCTCTTCCGCGACCAGGCGGTATTTATCGGCGCGTGCTTCGGACAGCTCCATGTCGCCCTCTTTGAGCGCACGTTGCACCAGCAGCCACGACGCCACCTGCATCAGGCGCGTGGTGAGGCGCATGGATTGGCTCGCATAGGTCAGCGCATCGTTGCGCGGCAGCTGCTTGGCGTCCTGCCGGCCCGGCCCGTCCAGATAGGCGGCCGCTTCTTCCACCAGGTCCATGCCCTCGCGGAACGTGCGCGCAAACAGCTCGGAGCGGGTGAACTGCATCAGCCGCGCTTCGGCCTGCGCGGTCATGGGATCGCGAGGGGCGGCGGGGTTGGAGCTGTGTGCGGTCGGCTTGGTCATGGCAGTGGCAGTCATCAAAGTGTCCCAGACTGGTGCCGGGTCCGCCCAGCCCCCCACACAAGAAGGGGCGGACACACGGCATGTGTATCGTTGCCAAGGATGATTGCAAGGCCCGCGCCAGCGGCCCGGCTGCGGGCTGCCTTTGTGAACATTTCATGCACCAAAACGCCGGAGTTTCACCACGCTAACGAAACGATCAGCCGCCGAACAGCTTGTCCGCCGCGCTGCGCTCGTCTCCCTTCTTGGCCAACTCGCGGCGCAGGCGCTCGATCTCGCCCTGATAGGCGGCAATGCGTTGTTCCAGCTCGTGCAGGGACAGGCCGTAGAGGTCCTCGTCCAGGCGGTAGCTTTCGCGGGCGCGGCGTTCCTGATCCGACATATCTCTTCTTCTCCGGCTTGCTTTGTCGATGTTATGAGCCTAGTTAACCAAAGTCGATGGGCAGCCGCCCAGAAGACCGGACCCCGCAGCGAGCGGGGTTTTTCTTTGCCCGCAACACAGAGGCGGGTGTGCGTGAAGACTGGAGACGCCGCTATGACACAGATCCTGATGCCCAAGGCCACCGCCGTCTGGCTGATCGACAATACCGGCATGACCTTCCGCCAGATCAGTGAGTTCTGCGGCCTGCACATCCTCGAGGTCGAGGGCATTGCTGACGGTGATGTCGGCCAGGGCATT
This sequence comes from Hellea sp., assembly GCA_020628635.1. GTDB lineage: Bacteria > Pseudomonadota > Alphaproteobacteria > Caulobacterales > Maricaulaceae > Litorimonas. The sequence continues at coordinate 3,651 of JAHDEU010000036.1, forward strand.
CGCGGCGCAGACCCTATCGCCAATGGCCAGATCAGCCGCGAGGAGATCGAGAAGGCGGAAAAAGACCCCAACTACGCCATGAAGGCCAACACCTTCGACGCCGACGAGCTGCCCAAGCCCAAGAAGCGCGGCCCGCGCTACACGCCGCTGTCCCGCCGCCAGGACCGCCCCGACGCCATCGCCTGGCTGGTGCGCAACCACCCGGAAGTTTCGGACGCGCAGATCTCCAAGCTGATCGGCACGACCAAGCCGACCATCAAGTCCATCCGCGAACGCACCCACTGGAAGATCAACACCATCAACCCGCAGGACCCGGTGAGCCTCGGCCTCTGCAGCCAGATCGACTTGGATGCGACCGTGAAGATCGCGGCAGAGAAGAAGGCCAAGAAGGACGCCAAGAACGCGGTAGAGGGCGGTGAGCAGCTCAAGCCCGCGCCCACGCCGGAGCCGGTGGAGGAGACGTCCAAGGCGGATCTGACGTTGGAGAACCTCTTCGGCAAGGGTGAGTAGGGCGCTCCCTAGAGGCGTTCGTCGCTGCCTGAGGACTTCAGGATCGCATTGGCGGTGTGACGGCTATATAGATTTCTCGGAACGGTGAGGGTCAATCCCTCGCCGTTTTTCCATTTTTCGTGGGAGCCTTTTCCGCCGGGCACCTTGGAGAAGCCGCGCGCACTCAGCAATCGGGTGATGTCCCGGTAAAAGCTTTTAGGCATTCGCGACAGGTTCTGGACGCTGCCAGAGGATGGCCGGGACCAACTCACCGATTGGGGTGCTACCCAAGGTGGCGGCATCGAAATGGTTGGCGAATATCAGCTCGACGGCCATGTCTCGCATGACCTCTTCAAATTCTTCGAGCGTGGCCGTCTCGATATGCAGGCCAGTGATGTCGCTGTCGGAATACCAGCGCTTAGCCTCAGCATCCCAATGTGCCGATATGGTGAACGTGCGTTGCATGGCGGCAAGATGGCGACGCAATGGGCGGCTGTCTAGCCCTCCCCGTCGCTCCCCGCCACCGGCACCGTGTAGTTCAGCGCCAGCCGTCCGCCATCGGCGTAGATGCATTGCCCGGTGATGTAGCTGCTTTCTTCGCCCAGCAGCCACGCCGCCACGGCCGCGATCTCGTCGGGCAGGCCGGGGCGGCCCAGCGGCGTGCGGGTCAGGATCTTGTTCATGGCGGCCGGGTCGGCGTTCACCTTGGCCAGCATTTCGGTCTTGATCGAGCCCGGCCCGATGGCGTTGACGCGGATGCCGTAGGGCGCGAGCTCCAGCGCCATGGCGCGCGTCATCTGCCGCAGCCCGCCCTTGGAAACCGTGTAGGCGAGGTAGTCCGGGATGGCGACGGTGTCGTTGATGGAGCTCATGTTGACGATGGCATAGGGCCGCTCGTTCAGGCGCGAGCGGTCGTCGCGGTTCTCGATCTCGGCGACCATGTGCTTGGCGACGGCGCGGGAAACAAGGAACGGGCCGCGCAGGTTCACCGCGATGTTGCGGTCGAAATCCTCCACGCTCATATCCAGCGCGCCGCCCTTCAGCGCGATGGCGGCATTGTTGATGAGGCCATCGATGCGCCCAAAGGACGACAGCGTTTCCGCGATCAGGTTGTGCACGCGCAGCGGGTCCGCCACGTCGCACTCGATGAAGACCGCGCGGTCATTGCCGTCCGCGAGATCGCGCGCGGCCTTGGTGCCGTTTTCCGTGTCCATGTCGGTCAGCACGACGCGGTGGCCGTCCTCCACGAGGCGCTGCGCGCAGGCGAGGCCGATGCCTTTCGCGGCTCCGGTGACTATTATGACCCTGTCTGACATATCCGTACCTTTTGTGATCTATCGCACCGGCCGAAGGGCGGCGCGCGGACTGAGCCCGCCGATCAAGTCGGCGAGTAAACTG
>JAHDEU010000036.1:5637-10636 GCA_020628635.1 Hellea sp.
CACCTTCCAGTGCTCCGTCGGGATCATGCCGCGCTTTGTGGTCTCTACGCCAATGGAATCGAGCCCCAGCCCTTCCGTGTAGGGACGGCGGCCGATGGCGACGAGCACGACGTCGGCTTCGAACGATTTGGGCTTGCCGCCGTCGGCGGCCTCGCTCTCGATCTTGACGGATTTCCCCTTGCCGTCGACGGCTGTCACCTTGCGGCCCAGCTCGAACTTCATGCCCTGCTTCTTGAAGATGCGGGCCGATGTCTTGCGGATCTCCTCGTCCATGCCGGGCAGGATCTGCGGCAGGTATTCGATCACGGTGACTTCCGCACCAAGACGACGCCAGACCGAACCCAGCTCCAACCCAATCACGCCGCCGCCGATGACGACCATGCGCCCCGGCACAGACTGCAGGTCGAGCGCGCCGGTGGAGGACACGATCTTCTTTTCGTCGATCTCGATGAAGGGAAGCGTGGCGACTTCGGAGCCGGTGGCGATGACGATGTTCTTGGCCGTGTAGGTCTTGCCCGCCACGTCGACCTTGCCCTTGCCGGTGATCTTGCCGAAGCCCTCGATGCGGTCGACCTTGTTCTTCTTGAAGAGATATTCGATGCCGGCCGTCAGCCCGCCGACGACCTTGTCCTTGGCGGCAATCATGTCCGGCACGTTGGCTTCGACAGTGGCTTTCATGCCCATGGCGGCGAAGTCGTCCTGCGCGGTCTCGTAGAGTTCGGTCGCGTGGAGCAAGGATTTGGACGGGATGCAGCCGACATTCAGGCAGGTGCCGCCCAGCGTCTTGCGTGTTTCCACGCAGGCCACCTTCAGCCCCAGCTGGCCGCAGCGGATCGCGCAGTTGTAGCCGCCGGGGCCGCCGCCGATGATGATGACGTCGTAAGTGTCTGCCATGTGAAAACCGTGCTCCTGTTTGGACGCCCGGCTTTAGTCGCGCGCGCGGCGCTTCGCAATGCTAGCGGAGCACGCCCTTGGCGGAATAGCGGCGCGACACCACGATCTCGATGACGCCGAGCAGCAGCACCACGCCGGGCATCACCTTGTCGGCCGTGCCCATGGCGTCCATCATGCCGTCGATCGTGAACAGCGGAAGAAATCCCAGCACCGCGCCGATCAGCGACACGATGAAGACCGGAACCGCCAGCTTGCGCCGAAGCAGGAACAGCAGGGCCGCGAGCGCGCCGCCCCAGACCGCGACCGCATAGCCCGCGACGGACCAGCTCGGGATCACGTCCCTCAGCTCCGCCACGCCCTCCCCGTAGCGCGCGACATACTGCGCGTCGTCCATGGTGACTTCCGACAGATAGGCCATGCAGCCCATCGCGTTCCACAGCAGGAACACGATCCCCGCCACCCAGAAAAGCCAGTTCGGTTTGTTCATGACACTCTCCCCTTCTGGCGGAAACTAGCGCAGCCCGGCAGCGGGAGTCGAGCCAAGCCCGTGATCAGGCCCGTGATCAGGCCCGTGAGCCTAGCGCGTGCGGTCCGGCCTTGGTAGGAGCGCCCATGCGCGTCCTGCCCCTGATGTTCGGAACCCTGCTGATGACTGCCTGTTCTGCTCCGACGGATGCGACGGGCGCGGCGGAACAACCCGCAGCGGCACAGGCCGACACCCCGGCCGAGCCGGTCACGATCCGCACCTCCACCCTGCTCGACACGAGCGGCGCGGCGGGTCCGCAAATGGTGCGCTTCCGGCAGACGGCACCGAATGGCCTGACGGCGGAATGGCTGTCCTACGGCGCGACACTCGCGCGCCTGACCCTGCCGGACGGAACCGACGTCACGGTCGGCCTGCCGTCCAATGCCGCCTATACGGGCGCGCATCCCTATGTCGGCGCGACCGTGGGCCGCGTCGCCAACAGGATCGGCGGCGGCGCGTTCGAGATCGACGGGGAGCGCCACGCGGTGAAAACCAATGAGGGCGCCAATGTCCTGCACGCAGGCCCGGACGGGCTGGACCGCCAGCTTTGGAGCGGCGGGTTCACGCCGGAGGGCACTCTGGTCATGCGCCACAGCTCGCCGGACGGCCACCAGGGTTATCCGGGGCGGCTGGACGTGGAGATGGAAGCCGTGCTGGGCGCGGACCGCCTGCGCGTCACCTACCGCGCGCAGACCACGAAACCCACGCCCGTCAACCTGACCCTGCACGGCTATTGGGACCCGTCGGGGGCGTTCGATGAGGCAGTCGACAGCCTCACTCTGCAAAGCCCCGCGACGCGCTACACCGTGGTCGGCGACGACCTCATCCCCACGGGCGAGAGCGCGGATGTGGCGGGGACAGACTATGACTTCCGGGATGCGCGCGCGGTCGGCAGCGCCTTCATCGACGTCAATGCGCTGGTTCCCGGCGAGGGACTGCGGGAGATGGCGCGGCTGACCGACGGCACGCGCACCATCACCGTGCTGTCCGACTATCCCGGCCTGCAGATCTATAGCGGCGAAGCGCTGGAGGGCGCGGGGTTTGCGCGGCGCGGCGCGCTGGCGCTGGAGCCGCAATACCCGCCCGATGCGGTGAACCGGCCGGTGGACGGCGAGGACACGGTGCTGCGTCCGGGCGAGACCTATGAGCACGTCATCGAGTTCCGCTTCACCGGTCCCGACTTGCCGTGAGCGAGCCTGCCAACCCATCCAGCTTCGTCCGCGACATCTGGTACTTCGCCGGGCTGACGACGGACCTGCCCAGATCAGACCTGATGCGCGTGGTCATCGCGGGCGAGCCGATCTGCGTGGGGCGCGACGACAGCGGCGAGTATTTCGCCCTGCGCGACATCTGCCCCCACCGCGCCGCGCCTTTTTCCGCGGGCCGAGTGACAGGAAATTGCGTGGAGTGCCCCTCTCACGGCTGGCAGTTCGGCACAGCGGACGGCGCGTGCAAGCTGATCCCGGCGCTGACCGAAGACAGCGCGGTCCGGCCGGAACGCATTTCGGTGCGCACTTACCCGATCGCGCGGACGGGCCGCCTGCTCTGGGTGTGGCTGTCCAGCGATCCCAAATTCACCAGCGAGCCGCCTTTCCCGCCGCCTGCCTTTCCGCTGGTGGACACGCGCCCGGTGATCGACGACGGCGTGGAGCTGGCCTGCCATGTGGACCATGCGGTCATCGGGCTGATGGACCCGGCGCATGGCCCGTTCGTGCACCGCCAGTGGTGGTGGCGCAGCGAAGCGTCGATCCACGAGAAATCCAAGGCGTTCGAGCCGCGCGAGCGGGGCTTCGCCATGGCCGCCCACGCGCCGTCGTCCAACTCCAAAGCCTACAAACTGCTCGGCAGCGAGCGCACCACGGAGATCACCTTCCAGCTGCCCGGCATCCGCACCGAGGAGATCCGGACCGGCGACAAGACCGTGCTGAGCTTCACCGCCGTCACGCCGCAGGACGAACAGACGACCCGCATCCGCCAGCTCTTCTTCACCGACCGCACCAGCTTCCGCCTGCTCTCGCCCGTGCTGAAGCTGGGCGCAAAAGCGTTCCTGCGGCAGGACGCGCGCATGGTCGATCTGCAGGCGCAAGGGCTGCGCTTCGACCCCAAGCTGATGCTGATCGACGACGCGGACACGCAAGCCAAGTGGTATCACGCGCTCAAGCGGCGCTGGGCGCAGGCCAACGCGACGGGCGAGCCTTTCGTCAATCCGGTCAAGGCCAAGACCTTGCGCTGGCGGAGCTGATGCGCGCGGGCCTCCTTACAGCGGCGCTTTCCGTCTCCGCATGCGCCACAACACCACCTGATCCCGCGCCGGAGCCGGGGCCGCTGGTCATCGTCGGCGGCGGACTCTCGGACGATAACGCGCAAGTCTGGCGTGCCTTCACGGACGCGGCGGGCGCGGACGGCACGGTCTTCGTCATCCCGGCGGCCTCCGGCTATCCGAGCGAGAGCGCCGGGTCCTCGCGCGCCGCCATGGCGCGACACGGACTGCCGGAGACCCGCACGCGCACCGCCCCGCTCGCCGTGATAGACGATCCGACCACGCCCGATCTGGACGAGAGCGCGTGGGGCGACGGCGCATCCGACATCGCACTCGCTGCCGACTTGCGTGACGCGGCAGGCATCTGGTTCACGGGCGGCGACCAGCGGCGCATCACCGCCTTGCTGCTCGGCACGCCCGCGCTCGACGCGATCCGCGAGGCCCACGAAAACGGCGCCGTCATCGGCGGCACGAGCGCGGGCGCTGCCGTCATGTCCGACCCGATGATCACGGGGGGCTTCCGGGATGGCAGCGAGAGCGAGCCGCTCACCCATGGTCGTGGGCTCGGTTTCATCGAGGATGCCGTGATCGACCAGCACTTCACCGAGCGGAACCGACTCTGGCGATTGCAGGAGATGCAGACGCACGCCCCCGGTCATGTCGGTCTCGGCATCGACGAGGACACGGCGCTGTTGTTCGATGGGTACACCGCCACGGTTCTGGGGCGCGGGACGGTGACGGTCGTCGATTCACCCGACAATGTCTGGGTCGCGCCGCCCGGTCTTGTTATCGAGGTCGTCCCAGACGAAATCGAGCTCGTCGGCGAAGTGAGCGAGTCCTGATGCGAAATATCGTCCGCAAGATCATTGGGGTTCTGTTGCTCGGCATCGTCGGGGCGCTGCTCTGGTTCCAGATCGTGCAGGTGCCGAAGATCGACGGGCAGATGAACGCCGTGGTCGCCCACGCGCCCTACCCCGTCAGCGATGCGGCGCGCGCGCTGCATGACGACCTCTACATCGCCGACCTCCACGCCGACAGCCTGCTCTGGCGCAGGGACGTGGCGAAGCGGCAGTCCTACGGCCATGTCGATCTTCCAAGGCTTAGAGATGGCGGCGTCGAGTTGCAGGTCTTCTCGGCTGTGACGCAAAGCCCCAAGGGGCAGAACTTCGCGGGCAACAGCTCCGATGCGCCCGACCAGATCACCACGCTCGCCATGGCGCAGATGTGGCCGTTCCGCACCTGGGGTTCCATCTATGAGCGCGCTGCCTATCAGGCACAGCGGCTGCAAAAGGTGGAGCGGCGCGGGCGCAACGATTTCG
>JAHDEU010000037.1 GCA_020628635.1 Hellea sp.
GCTCTCCGCCGAGCTGGCCGTAGCTCTGCGTGCTGGCATAGCCCTGGCCGCGATAACCGGAGTCCGCAGTGGAGTGGATGGTGTAGCCTTGGCGCGCGAGCTCGCCGGGATTGCCCTTTTTCCAGACGAGCCTTGGAGCGGATGTCTGGATGGTTTCCGTCACCGTCTGGAAGGAGGGCGGGGAGACCGAGAGCTTGTCATAGGATGGGCGCGTCAGGACTTGTTCGGAGACCGAGCGGTAGGAGGGCTGGCGGACGGCAAAGCGCACGCTGGGCTCCTTGACCATGACTTGTTCCTGGCGCGACTGCAGCTGCGGTTGGGCGACGTGCATCTTCGTGTGGGCGGCCTTGGTGACCACGGTTTCCGTGACCGTCTCGTATTGGGCCGGGACCTTGACGCGGGCATAGCACTCGCCGGGGTTGGACGACGGCGGCACCATGTCGGGCGTGTAGGCCGGATAGCCAGGCCCGCCGGCCAGCGCGGGCGCGGCAAAGGCGAGGCTCGCGCCCGCCATGAGAAGTGTGCGTTTGGTCATCGGAAGGCTCCGTTGATGGGACGTGAAAATGGAATCATCCGAGCACGCTGCAAGTTCCGTGCTAGTTCGGCGGAACGCGCCTGCGGATAAGGGACAGGGCCCAGGCGGCGAGCCCGGCGCCCAGCGTATTGGCGAGCGCGTCCGCGACCGACGGCGTGCGCCCGGCGGTGAAGAGCCCTTGCGCGATCTCCACGCCCGCCCCGAAGGCTGCGGCGACCGCCACCGCCCAGACCAGCGGCAGCCGCGACCAGCCGAGCCCGATCAGCCCGGCCAGCCCGCCATAGGCGATCAGGTGCAGAACCTTGTCGGCATGCGGGATGGATTGCGTGCCGCCCGTCGGTTGCAGCGAGGCATAGGCGATGGCGAGCGCGGCCAGCACGGCGAGGGCTTTGAACAGGTGGGACATGGTTGTGGGCATGAGCGTAGTCGTGGGCATGGCCGTCGCTCTGGCGCGTGAGACGCGCGCGGCAAAGGCGTTTATGCGCTGTTTTCCTGCTCAATGCGTGACTCCCACAGCCGTCCGGATGGTTAAGCCGTGGTAAATATGGCCGCTTTGTGGCAAACCGTCCGAATTCGGCAAAAGGGGCGGCCCGGAATTGGAGACGGTTATGGCGCAGGATCTGGAGTTGCTGGACCCCAAAGAGGTCGCGGAAGGCCTGGATGGCTGGACGGGCGGGCCCGATTTCATCACCAAGGTGTTTCGCTTCGAGGACTTCGCGCAAGCCTTTGGCTGGATGGCGCGCATCGCCATCATCGCGGACAAGGCGGACCACCATCCGGAATGGTTCAATGTCTATAACCGCGTGGACGTGACCCTGACCACGCATGATGCGGGCGGTGTCACCGCGCGCGACGTGGCGCTGGCCGAGGCAATGGAAAAGGCGGCAAGCTAGCTGTGCATAGCGCCGCTTGCCCTCCCGCGGCCACAGGCGCAAAAGCCCGATCATGCGATATCTGACCCATATGGCCTTGCTGGCCACGAGCGCGATGGTGCTGGCCATGCCCGCCCAGGCGCAGGACACGGCCATCGACACAACCGAGATGGACCGCATGGCGTTGGCCTGCCCGGAAGGCCGCGTGGCCATTGTGGACGACGCGCCCGCCTGCGAGCGGGTGGACACGCTGGACCGGCTGATCGCGGATTTCGAGCGGCTGGAGCTGGCGGGCAATCCCATCGCGGCCGGGGAGCGGGGCGACAAGGACGCGCTGCGCCGCCTGCCGGATGTCGGACCGGAAACGCGAACGGGCGCCAGCGCGTTCATCGCTGCCATGAGCCGCCGCCACGCCGCGCTGGCGGGCCGTCCCGGCTTTGCCCAGATGTCGGAGAGCGACCGGCTGAACTACGACCTGCTGGGGTTCGTGCTGGAACAGCGCGCGCGGCTGCTGCCTTTCGATCAGGACCGCCTTCCGTTTACCAATGACTCGGGCTTTCACACGCTGATGTCCTATGTGTCGCGCCAGACCAGTTTCCAGACGGCGGACGATTACGCCGCCTATGCCGCGCGGCTGACGCAGCTGCCGCGCTACTTTGCGGGCCAGCGCGCCAATATGCGCCGCGGGATCGACACGGGGTTTACCGCGTCCTCCGCCATCCTGCCCGGCGTGATCGACAGCGTGCGCACGCTCTCGCAAGGCGCGCCGCTGGAGCACCCGCTCTACGCGCCTTTCCGCGACATGCCGGACCGCATTTCCAAATCCGAGCAGGCGCGGCTGCGGGCCATGGGCGAGGCGGCGATGACCACCTCCGTGCTGCCCGCCTATCGCGACCTGCTGGCGTTCTTCGAGGACGACTACCAGCCGGCCGCGCGCGACAGCGTCGGCATTGGCACGACCGAGGAAGGCCGGGCCTATTACACCGCGCTGGTCAAGCATTTCACCACGCTCGACATCACGCCGGACGACGTCCACCAGCTGGGCCTGCGCGAAGTCGCGCGCATCCGCGCGGAGATGGACGACGTCATCCGCGAGGCGGGCTTTCCGGGCAGCTTTGCGGAGTTCCTGCGCTTCCTGCGCACAGACCCGCAGTTCTACGCGAAATCCGAGGACGAGCTGCTGGAGCGTGCGGCACGCCTCGCCAAGGACATCGATGGCCAGATGCCGGCCTACTTCCGCACCCTGCCGCGCCTGCCCTACGGGGTGAAGAAGGTCCCGGACGAGATCGCGCCGGGCTACACGACGGGCCGCTATTGGGGCGGGTCTCCCGAAGCGGGCCGAGCGGGCTATTATGTCGTGAACACCTACGACCTGCCCTCGCGTCCGCTCTACAACCTGCCCGCCCTGACCGCCCATGAGGGCGTGCCGGGCCATCACCACCAGATCGCTCTCGGGCAGGAACTGATGGACCTGCCGGAATTCCGCCGCTCGCTCTACCCGACCGCGTTCGGGGAAGGCTGGGGGCTGTACAGCGAAAAGCTCGCGGGCGAGATGGGGCTCTACAAGACGCCCTATGAGCGCTTCGGCCAGCTGTCCTACGAGATGTGGCGGGCCTGCCGGCTGGTGGTCGATACGGGCATGCACTGGTTGGGGTGGACGCAGGAACAGGCCGAAGGCTGCTTTCTGGAGAACTCCGCCCTGTCGGAAGGCAACATCAAGTCCGAAGTGGAGCGCTACATCTCCTGGCCCGGACAGGCGCTGGCCTACAAGATCGGCGAGTTGAAGATACTCGAGCTGCGGCAACGTGCGGAGGCCGCGCTGGGCGATCGGTTCGACATTCGCGATTTCCACGACGCCGTGCTGCTGCAGGGGGGCTTGCCGCTGTCCGTTCTGGAGCGGCGCATCGACGCCTGGATCGCCGAGCAGCAGGCGCGCTAGCTCCAAACGATGAACCCCCCGAAAAGCACCTGCCCGGGCGCGATCACGTCGCGTCGCACAGGCTGGGCTTTACGAGAGGTTGCGCCCACATCCCCCGGTCCGCCCACATCGGGCAGACCGGGAACTGTCTGGATCAGGGCTAGAAGCGGTAGCGGCCGCGCAGCATGAGCGGGACCGTGACCCGGCCGTCGCCATTGTTTGTGCCCGACAGCGCGGAGCCCGGCGTGATGACCGAATTGTCGCTGTCCAGCGCGCCCTGGTAACGCACGCCCGTTTCCAGCGCGATGGTGCTGTAGCGTGTCAGCGGCGTCTCGATGCCGACGAGGCCTGCGGCCGAGCCGACCCAGCCATTGTCGTAGAACGGCACGATGCCGTCATTGAAGGCGTCGCCGCCCAGCGTGGCGTTCTCGATCTGGATGTCTTCGACATAGGACGCGCCGATGCGGCCTTCCACATAGGGGCGCACCGTCCTGACGATCGGCGCGCGGCCCGGATTGAAATATTTGCGAAGGCCCAGTTCCGCGCCGTAGGACTCGTAGTCCGACAACCCGCCCGACAGGTCTTCGCCGTTCACCGTTCCCCAGTCCAGCGTGCCCGCGCTGTCGGCTTTTTCGTAAAAGCCCATGGCCGTGACCTTGGTGTTGGGGTTGAGCGCATAGGATCCGCCAAGCTCGCCGCGCAGGCCTTCGTCATAGGCCGTGTCCCAGGAGATGTTGCGCACATCCGCACCGAGTTCGCTATGGGTGCGGTCGCCCGACACCGCATCGCCGCCGACGATGAAGGCCGGGCCGACGCCGCCTTCGAAGTTCCAGCGCGCAAGGCATTGCTGCGTGCCGCACGGACGCGGCGCGGCCTGGACCGGCTGGCTGCCATAATAGGAGCTGGTGCGGTCATAGGATCGGTAGTCGTCGTGACCCCCTATGCCGAGAAAGGAGCAGCCCGAAAGAGCGGCGGTTGCGGTCAGGGCGGTCGCGCCCAGCAGGATCTTACGCATGAGATCGTCCTCATCACAGTCGTCCCGCTTCGGCACAGCGGTTGTCGCTGGACCGGGAGGCGGGGGTTGTATGCGGGACGTCTTGCAACGGCTGTGCCAAACTGAATCACTGCGAACAGGGTTAGGAATCCGTAACCGGCCCGAAATGCGCCGGATTCCGAAGATCATGCCTACCAAAAGGCAAACACCCCGGCCTGCTGGGGGCAGGCCGGGGTGCGGCAAGTCGTGTCTGTGCGGGCCGGCCTAGAAGGCGAGGCGGCCGCGCAGTTTCAGCGGGATGCTGATCCGGTCGTCCGAATCCGCTTGGGTGTTGTAGGCGTCCTGCCAGCGCAGACCGGATTCGATGCCGATGGCGGCACGGTGGCCCACGGCCATCTCCGCGCCGACCACGGCGGCGGCCGTCGGGTTCCAGCCGCTCTGGATGAACTGCTGCTCGCTGAACACGTCGCCATTGTCGGCATAGTTCTGCGTCAGCGTGACGTCGTTGTTGTGGGTGAAGCCCGCCGTTGCGCCGACATAGGGGCGCAGGGTCGGATTGTAGCCGACATATTGGCGCACGCCGCCTTCGAGGGTGACCGTTTCCAGATCCGAGAAGGTGCCCGTGATGTCGCGTTCCGCGCTGCCCACAGACGGGACAAAGGCATCACCGACATAGGTGCCGGGATGGAAGGAGCCGCGGTCCACGGTCTGGCCGGAGGCCTTGCCGTAGCGTGCCGTGCCGAGCAGTGTCGTGTTGCGGGACACGTCATAGGCCATCGTGCCGCCGATCGCCTTGGTCGTGCCGAAGGCGTCGTCATAGGAGACCGCGTCGAACGCGCCTGCCTGGCCGCCTGCCGCGCCGCTGTCGCCGACATCGGACGGACCTTCGGGCTTGGCGCCGAAAATGTCGCCGCCGATGTCAAACGCCGTGCCCGCATCGACTTCCACGCCGAACGGCATGGCCGCACCGGCAAAGCCGCCAAAGTCGCCGCGCAGTTGCGGGACGCCGTATGGGGCCGGATAGGGCTGGGGCACATAGACCGGGGCGCCGACAACCGTCTGGACGCCCTGGCCGTTCACGAACTGGCCATTGGCATATTGCGTGCCGACGACATTGGTGCCGTAGGCCGAACCGAAGCCCGCGCCAGCGCCGAGCGTCGTCGCCTGGAAACCGTTTGCGCCGTAAATGCCTGCACCGGAGCCGCCAAAGCCAGCGCCGTTGAATCCCGCACCGCCGAACTGGCCGACACCGTTGGCCGCGAGGCCCGCGCCGACGCCCGGAGCGCCGAAGCCGCCCGCACCGTAGCCCGCGCCGCCGAAGCCAGCACCAGCGCCCGCGCCGTAACCTGCGCCGTATCCTTGAGCGCCGTATCCTTGAGCCCCGAAGCCTTGGGCGCCGTAGCCCGCACCGTATCCGGCGCCGCCATAGCCCGCGCCCTGGACGCCGTAGGCGCCGCCGGCGCAGCCTGCACCGCCCGCCGTGCCGTAGCCGGCCTGCTGGTAGCCGTGGCCGTAGCCGCCAGCCGTGCCCGGCACGCAATTCGCGCCGTACCCACCTGAACCCGCGCCCATCGAGCACCCGGAAATTGCCAGCGCTGACGCCGAAATTGCAAACATTGCGAGCCGCATGGTCGGCCTCCCTCTTGCGTTTCGGACCCCGGCCGTCATGGCCTTTGGTCCTGTCTCATTCTGGGCCTCTTTAACCATGACGGGTTTAAGAAACCGTTTTCAAAGCGTGTTCAAACCCTTAACAACATTGGGTTTTCGCGGCCCGCCCATCCGCGTGTCTCGTTCTGGCTAGAAGTTGAAACTGCCGCGCAGCGTGACCGGCACGGACAGGTTGGTGTCGCCGCCGCTGCCATTGGAGTAGTCGCGCGCGCCGTCGATCTTCAGTCCGGTCTCGAATGCCAGCGCGGTGCGCGGCGTGACCTGCCATTCCGCACCCACGGCCAGGCGGCCCGTGGGCACCCATTGCGCATCATAGAGCTGGCTGGTCGCGTTCTGCCCTTGCGCCGGATTGACCGTGACGTCGTAGAGCTGCGGTTCGCCGTCGAATGCGGACTCATAGGACAGCTGCTGCTGGTTGGTCTTGTAGGTGACTTCGTTGTAGTGCGAGACGCCTGCGGACGCGCCCAAGAAGGGCGTCACGGTCCGGCCGGTGCTCTGCCCGGCGACCGGGCTCAGGTAGAAACGTCCGCCCGCCTCGAGGTCGATGCGGCGCATGTCCGAGAAGTCATAGCCGAAGGTCGCGAATGTCGTCTGGTCGGGCAGGAAGGTCCGGTTGACGACCGGGTCCCCGATGGCAGCTCCGGTTTCGTCATATTCCTGCGCGGTGACTTCGCGGTAGGCGGTTCCCGTGACGCTTGCGGCCGCGCCGTTGCGGCCCTCGGCGGTCGCGTAGCCGACGCGGCCGAACAGCGTGGCGCGGTTGTTGAGGATGTATTCGCCCGACAGGCCGACCGTGGCCGGGGTGGACCAGACATCGTCGAACGAGATGGTCGGCTCGTTAACCGTGTCATAGGGTGCGAGTTCGGCGAAGGTCAGAATGTCGGGATCCGCGATCAGCGTGCCCGAGCCGTCCGGATTGGGGACGAGATATTCGCTGCCGTCGCTGCGGCGGCGTTGGCCCGTGCTGTCGCGGCTGTCGCCGTAATAGCGTGTCCGGACCAGCGTGCCGCCCACGCGCGTGCCCTCGCTCCGGCCTTCGGTGTAGACGTAAGGGTTATAACTCGCCGTCGGGCTGGGAACGCCGGACGCATCATAGTCCAGCAGCGTGCCGCCGACGCTTTTCTCCACGCCGAGATCGAGCGCGCCGCGGAAGCGGGGCTTGCGCTTGCGCTGGGTTTTCAGGCCGCGCAGCCCGGGACGGCCCTGCACATCGGCGTGGGAGCCGTATTGGCCGGTGGCGAACTGCGCGCCGTGGGTCTGGGGCGCGCCGAATTGGGGTGCCCCGAATTGAGGGGTCTGTGCGAAGCCGCCCGCGAAGTTACCGCCCGGCACGCCGATGCTGACCTGCGACGGGTGGCAGCCCTGCGGGACCGGAGCCTGGCTGTGCGGGATCTGGCATGGATCGGCGAAGCCTTGCGGGGTTCCGGGCTGTGCGCCGTAGCGCGGGCCGAATGCATCCGCAGCCCCGCCATGCCCGCCTGCGCCCATATAGGAGCATCCCGACACCAATGCCGCGCTCAATGCCAATCCCAAAAGACGCATCACGTCCCCCGCACAATGTCTCGGTGCGACAACGGATGGCGCACCATGGTTAACCGCTCATGGCGGGTGAGGGTAAAGAAGACGTTATGCGACGCGATAAAGCTGGGCGGAGGCACGCAAGCGTGGTGGGCGAGCGCCGCCCGAGGTGCTAGCGCGCGTCCATGCGCGTGCTCCTCATGTCCTCTTTCTGTGCCGCGAGCCATGTCGGCTCCGTCGCGTCGAGCTTCGTGCTGCGCAGGCTGGGCGTGGATGTCTGCGTCTTGCCGACGACACAGTTCGGCCGCCATCCAGGCTGGGGTCCGCCTGGCGGGGGCGTGACGCCGCCGGACACCTTGCGTGCCATGTGGGACGGCGTGCGCGCGCAGATCAACGAGCGCGGCATGCGGTTCGACGCCGTGATGACGGGCTATATGGGCGCGGGCGAGCATGTGAGCTTAGCTGCCGAGATCATCGATGCGCTGTCGCCCGCCCATGTGCTGGTCGATCCCGTGATGGGGGATTGGGGGAAGAACGGCGATCCGGGCGCGCTCTATATCCCGCAGGAGCGCGCGGAAGCCATTTGCGACCTGCTGGTGCCGCGCGCGCAGATCGTGACGCCCAATGCGTGGGAGTGGCGCTACATCACCGGCAGTCTCGACGAGCCGCGCCACGCCCCGCCGCGCCCGCTCGCCGGGATGCGCGAAACGCTGGTGACATCGGTCGTGGAGGGCGAGCGCATCGGCGCCATGCTGTTCGAGAACGGCCACACCCACCGCGTCATGCATGCCCGGTTCGACGGCATGCCCAATGGCGGCGGCGACGCGCTGGCGGCGGACTATCTGGCGCGCCGCCTGCTGGGCGTCGCGCCGGGCGAGGCGCTGCAGCGCTCGGTCGGAGAGGTCTTCGCCCTGATGCGCCGCGCCGACGAGCTGGACGCAGGCGAGCTTCCACTGGCGCGCGCGCAGGATGTGTTCGACAGTGCCGAGCGGCTGGAGCTGGTGAGCGAGGAGACGGAGTTGTGAGCGTTACCCCCGAAATCCCGATGGAAGGCCACGTCGCGCCCGGGTTCGAACCCGTCCGCGACGCCGTGCTGGAAAACTTCGAGAGCCGCGACGAACTCGGCGCGCAGGTCGCCGTGTTCCGCCGCGGCGAGCCGGTCGTTCAGCTCTGCGCGGGCTGGGCGGACCGCAAGAAGACGACGCCGGTCGCGGACGACACGCTGTTTTCCGTCTATAGCTGCGGCAAGGCGATGGCGGCGCTGGTGATTGCCCATCTCGTGGAAGAGGGGCGGCTGTCCTATGACCTGCGGGTCGCCGAGATATGGCCGGAGTTTGCGCGCTTCGGCAAGCAGGACCTCTCGCTGGCGCAGGTGATGAGCCATCAGGCCGGGCTGTCCGGCATCACCGACCCGGAGTTCGATCCGCAGCACTGGGTCGATTTCGACCGGGTCGTGGCGGTGCTGGAAGACCAGGAGCCGCTGTTCCCGCCCGGATCCCGCTCCGGCTATCATCCGGTGACCTTCGGGTTTCTGGCGGGCGAGATCGCGCGCCGGGTGGACCCGGCGCATCGTCGCCTGGGGCTGATCCTGAGGGACGACATCGCCAAGGGCGCGGATGTGCATATCGGCCTCGACCCGGCGGACCACGACCGCGTCGCCCAGACCGTCAAGCCGCGCGCGCCCGCCGATCTGGGCGAGATCACCGACGCCACCCGCGCCGCTTTCCTGCAGCCCTGGAGCAGCCCGGCGCGGATTTCGGCGGATGCGTGGCGGGAAGCCGAGATGGCGGGCTCCAACTGCCAGGCGAGCGCGGCGGGCATCGGCGCGATGATGGGCGCCTTCGTGGATGGCCGGGTATCGGGCCTCGCCCTGCTGTCCGAGCCGACGCGCCAAGCCCTGACGCGCTCGCGCATCCACGGGCCGGACGCCGTGCTGCCGTTCACCATCGACTTCGCGGCGGGCGTGATGATCAATCGCGACAACGGCTTTTTCGGACCCAGACCCGACACGTTGGGCCATCCCGGCTGGGGCGGGTCGACCGTGTTTGCGGACCCGCGGACCGGGCTGCACGGCGCCTATGTGATGAACCGCCAGCAGCCCTATCTCGCCGGGGACCCGCGCGCCGTGTCTGTCATCACTGCCGCTTTCGAGAGTATCCAATGAGCATGGACGAAAAACTCAAACTCTTCTGGGAGATCGGCGAGCAGATGCTGTCCGCCACGCCGCACGCGTCGGAGCTCGGCATGCGGTTCGTCGCCGTCGGCCCGTCCACGGCGACGCTGTCCCTGCCCTATGCGGACCACCTGATCGGCGATGTGGACACCAGGGTCGTGCATGGCGGCGCGGTCACGACGCTGCTGGACCAGGCCTGCGGGTTGGCGGCCTTCACCGGCTTCGAGACGCTGGGCGCGCTGGCCACGCTGTCCTTGCGCATAGACTACCAGCGCGCCGCGACGCCGGGAGAGACCATCATCGCCACGGCCGAGTGCTACAAGACGACCAAGCATGTCGCCTTCCTGCGCGCCGTCGCCCATGACGGCGACGAGAACGACCCGGTCGCCACCGCCCAGGCCGCCTTCATGAGCACCGGTCCGCGCGTGTCGTTCGAGGACGCCATCGCCCAGCGGCTCGCGCGCAAAAACAAGGGAGACGCGGCATGAGCGATGCCGACCTGCAAGCCCGCGTCGCGGCCATGCTCGCTGCCATTCCCTATGCCCGCA
This sequence comes from Hellea sp., assembly GCA_020628635.1. Lineage (GTDB taxonomy): Bacteria > Pseudomonadota > Alphaproteobacteria > Caulobacterales > Maricaulaceae > Litorimonas. The sequence continues at coordinate 10,227 of JAHDEU010000037.1, forward strand.
CGCTGGGCGTCCAGCCCTCCTTCATGGGCGAGGAGTTCACCTTGGTGCTCCCCTTCGCGCAAAGCAATATCGGCAATGCCACCTTGCCCGCGCTCCACGGCGGCGGGATTGGCGGGCTGATGGAAACCTGCGCCATCGTCCAGCTGCTGATCGCCAATCCGGGACGCGCGCTGCCCAAACCGATCGGGATCAACATCGACTATCTGCGGCGCGGGAAGCCGGTAGACACATTCGCGCGCGCGCAGATCTTCAAGCAGGGGTCGCGGGTGGCGAATGTAAGGGTGCGGGCGTGGCAGGATCGGTTTGATACGCCCATATCGGCGCTGTCAGGCCAGTTTCTGCTCGGCCGCGAGGCCGAGTAG
>JAHDEU010000038.1 GCA_020628635.1 Hellea sp.
GGGGGCGTCGGTGGGGGTCACTCCAAGCGAGAGACGATAGACTTTACCCCTCCGTCACCCACTCGCTGCGCTCGCGGCGACACCTCCCCTAAAAGGGGAGGAGTTCTGGAAGAGGGATAGGCGCTGAGAATGGAGAGCCTCTCCGACCCCATTGCAAACCACCCATCTCGCCGGCTTGACCGGCGAGCCCATGGTGCGATTTCTGCGTATGGAACGTGAGTAGTTTAGCTCGAGATGTGTCGCCCATCCTCTGCTGACGACAGCAGAGAGACCCGTCCATGGGCTCGCCGATCAAGTCGGCGAGATGGGGTTTCTCTATAGATTGTCACTTTTCAGCTCTGCACTCTCAATACAAATCGAAATCCAGAAACTCGAAGCGGCGCAGCTCCTCCGGTGCGAAGGCCTCTCCGCCTGCGCCTGCGCGCCAGATCATGTTGAGGGGGGCGGGGCGCAGGCGTTTGGGGACTGGGATGCCGCGCAGCCTGGTGTCCGCGTTGAAGCCAGCATGGACGAAGAGCCTTGGCCCGACCGTGCGGCAGGCCGTGCCGACCAGCGGCATGATGTCGGTGGGCTGGCTGGCGAATGTGCCGAGTATGACCGTGAAAGGCAGGCCGCCCTGGGTGGTGCGCGACGCGACCACGGCGGCGGTCTCAGACGCGACGACCGTGTAGGGGCCGGCGGGGCAGGCCAGACGCCAGAGCAGGGTAGTCTCGTCGTAGCGGCGGGCCCAGCCTGCTTCGCTCCGCGCGGCTTCCAGTTCCAGCAGGCGGGCAATGGCCGGCTCTCCGGTGAGCACGCCCCTGGCCTGCCGCAGCGCCAGCCCGACGGTCACGGGAAGGCTCCGCACCAGGCGGTAGCCGAGATATTTGACGCTGCCGGGCGTGGCGTTCTGGTTGGACACGCCGATGACGCCCGTCGTGCCGCGCGCGTCAGCCGCCTCCATCATCTCCGACGCCGTGGCGACGAAGAGCTTCTGCCCGCGCGCGCGTTCAGCGACGGCGGCGTTGACGGCGAGGTGGACGGACGCCGTCTCCTCCCCGCGCGCGTAGGTTTGCGGCACGCCCATATAATGCGCGGTGCGGCCCAAACCGTCGTCGCGATTGCCTTGCACGGGTGTCCCGTCGGGATTGTCCAGATAGAGCCAGCGCAGGTAGGCTGCGCCGGTCGTGTTCTTGTTGCCGAAGGTCGTGCGCAGCAGATCGCCCGTGCGAACGATGTGGCTCTCCCAATCCTCCGTCACGGCGCAGCCAGAAAGGCGTTGGCCGCACGCTCGAACGCGTCGATGTCCACCCCGAACCGGCTTTCCGTCATGGCGTCGCGCCGGGCCGGACGGGGCAGGCGGTAGGGCGACGGCACGCGCAACGGGGCGAGGTGGAGGTTCAGGTCGCGCAGCGCGCTCCACGCCATCATCGGCAGGAGCGGGCCGAGGCTGCGCCACTGGCTCGGAAAATGGCGCGCGCCGGACAGCATGCGCCACGCCTCGCCGCGGGTGATGCGCACGGTCCGCGAGCCGCCGGGATGTTCGGCTTGGACTGCGAAGGGCGGCCAGCCGGAGTCGGATGCGCGGTAATGGCTCACGGCATGGGAGCGGTCGCTCACGCCTCGCTCGACGGCGAGCTTCGCGGCGAGCAGATGCGCGACTTCGTGATCGGGATGGCCGCCCTCGGCTGCGTGGCTGAGCACGCGGGTCAGTTCGGGCAGCCCGTCCGCGACCGCGCGCAGCCGCTCCATCAATGCCCCGATCCGCTCCACCGAACGGCCATCGACCGCGCTCGCATCTACCCCCGGAAAGTGCAGGTCATCCGGCGCGACCAGTCCCTTTGTCGCCGCCCGCACCTCGCGCTCCCGCCGGCCGCCGCCCTGTGCGGGCGCGTCCGTCGTATAGGCGCAGACCAGCCGCGCGCCGGAGGCCGCCTCGCGCTCCATGATCGGGCGCAACATCAGCTCGTCATCGGGATGGGCCAGCACCAGCAGCACGGTCCCGCCGTCGGTCTCGTAATCCATCGCGGCCATTGCCGGCGGCTTTAGCGGGCGGGGCCGGATTTGCGAAACTGCAATTTACCGCGCGGTAACACTCTTCCGAAACCTCCGTTTCAAACCCCATTCTTAAATTTCCCCTCAGATGGGAATGTTGCCTGGGTTGGCAGCCTGAAAAGGGATGAGGGCAATGGATATTCTACTGGGAACGGAAGGCCACGACCTGCTGGTGGGCACGGACGGCGCGAACGAGATCGACGGGTTCGAGGGGCATGACGAGATCTATGCCGGTGCGGGCAATGACGTCGTGCGCGGCGGGCTGGGCCATGACTATATCGAGGGCGGCGCGGGCAATGACACGCTGTTTGGCGGCGAAGGGTTCGACCGCCTGTTCGGCGGCGATGGCCGCGACTTCCTCTATGGCGGCGCGGGTCACGACATATTGGACGGCGGCGCGGGCCGCGACGTGCTGGTCGCGGGCTCCGGCTTCGACATTCTCGATGGCGGCGAGGGGGGCGACCTCTATCTCGTCGGGCTGGACGGTCTCGGCTTTGTCGATGACTACCGCGACAGTGGTGCATCGGAAGAGGACGGCGGCGGGCGCGACCGCATCAAGGCGGTCGAGGACGGCACGGTGATCGGGTTGATCTCCGGCTTCACATTCGACTCGTCCGGCATCGAAGTCATCAGCGCGGGCGGCTTTGCCGACGTCACGATCGGCGGCACGAACGATGCGGAGATCTACGACTTCACCGGCGTGAAGATGGGTGGCATCCGCCGGATCAACACACTGGACGGCCACGACATAGTCACGGGCAACCATCAGAGAAACCTGATCGATCTCGGCGCGGGCCATGACGTGGCGTTCGGCGCGGAGGGCAATGACTGGCTCTGGGGCGGCGAAGGCAATGACGTGCTGGACGGCGGCGCGGGCCGCGACCGTCTCGACGGCGGTGCGGGTCACGACATTCTCGACGGCGGGGAAGGCGGCGACGTCTATCTGTTCGGAGCAGATTCCAACGGCTTCTTCGATGTGGTCATCGACTCGGGCGCATCGGAAGAAGACGGCGGCGGGCGCGACCGCATCATCGCGACCGAGGACGATGTCGCCATCGGCCTGCAGGACGAGTTCTCTCTTGAGACCTCCGGCATCGAGGTGATTGGCGCGCGCCGCAATGACAATGTCACCATCCAGGCCTCGGATTCGGGCGTGAACTGGGACTTCTCCGGCATCCGTCTGAACGGCATCGAATCGATCAATGGCGGCGACGGCCAGGACGTCATCACCGGCAGCGCGAACCGCAAGAACACCATCTTCGGCGAGGGCGGATCCGACACGCTGACGGGCGGATCGCGCCGCGACTATCTCTATGGCGGCGAGGACAGCGACTTCCTCTATGGCGGCGACCGCCGCGACTTCCTGTTCGGCGGGGAGGGCAATGATGTGCTCCACGGCGAAGCAGGCCACGACATGCTGCACGGCGGGGAAGGCTTCGACATCTTCGTGTTCGAACAGGGCGGCGGGCGCGACCGCGTGCTGGACTTCACGGACGGCGAGGACCTGCTGGACCTCTCCGCCTTCGATGTCGATTTCGACGACCTGAATGTGCGCGAGACACAGTCCGGCGTGCGCGTCGATGTGGGCGATATGCGCATTTTCCTCGACGGTGTGGACATCGACACGGTCGATGCCACCGACTTCCTCTTTTAAGGACTTCCTGTTCTGGAAAAAGACCGCGCAGGTCGTTGATCGGGGGAGCCTCGCGGCTCCCCTTTTTCGTGTCCCATACACTTCCCAAAGCCCGCAAAGCCGTTAGAGTGCCGTTCACGAATTACCACCTCCAACGGCTGGCTCACCCATGAAACTCACACTCGAACGCTCCGCGCTGCTCAAGGGGCTGTCCCACGTCCAATCCGTCGTCGAACGCCGCAACACCATCCCGATCCTGTCCAATGTGCTGATGGGCGGCGACGGCGGACAGCTGACGCTGGTCGCCACCGATCTGGACATCGAGGTGAGCGAGACCGTGGAAGCCGGGGTCGATGCGCCGGGCCAGGTCACGGCCCCCGCCCACACGCTCTACGACATCGTGCGCAAATTGCCCGACGGCGCGCAGGTGCAGCTGACCATCAACAATGACGACCGGCTGGACGTGGATGCCGGGCCCGCCCATTTCACCCTGCCTCTGCTGCCATCGGGCGACTTCCCGAAGATGACGGCGGACGGGCTGGACACGGCGTTCAGCTTGCCCGCCTCGGACCTCAAGCGCCTGATCGACAAGACGCGCTTTGCGATCAGCACGGAAGAGACGCGCTACTATCTCAACGGCATCTACCTGCATGCGCGCGACGGCCTGCTGCGTGCGGTGGCAACCGACGGCCACCGTCTCGCCCTGGCCGAACAGCCCCTGCCGGATGGTGCGGATTCGATGCCGGGCGTCATCATCCCGCGCAAGACCATCGCCGAGCTGCGCAAGCTGATCGACGGCACGGACGGTGACGTTCAGGTCACCGTGTCGGAGAGCAAGATCCGCTTCCGCACGGGCACAGTGGTGCTCACGTCCAAGCTGATCGACGGCACCTTCCCCGACTATGAGCGCGTGATCCCGCGCAACAACGCCAAGGAACTCGTGCTCGACAACAAGGTGTTCTCCTCCGCCGTGGACCGCGTCGCGACCATCTCGGCGGAGAAGTCCCGCTCGGTGAAGCTCAGCCTGTCAGATTCCAATCTGTCGCTGACGGTCAACAATCCCGAGAGCGGACAGGCGCGCGAGGACATGCCCGTGAACTATGATGCCGACGCCATGGAGATCGGCTTCAACGCCAAATACCTCATGGACGTCGCCGGGCAGATCGAGGGCCAGGACGCGACCTTCAAGCTGGATAGCGCGAGCGCACCGGCGCTGGTGACGGATAGCGAGGACGATCACGCGCTGTTCGTGCTGATGCCGCTGCGGGTGTAAGGGCGCTTCGCGGCTTTCTTGAGGGTGTCCCCCTCCGACCTCGCTCGCTTCGCTCCCGAGCCCACCTCCCCCTTGCGGGGGAGGAACTAGAAAGTGGACGCTAATAAAAACAAGTTCCTCCCCCGCAAGGGGGAGGGGGACCGCGCGAAGCGTGGTGGAGGGGGACCCTTCCAACAAGCCCGCGAAGCGGTCCTTTAAATGGCCTCCATCGACCAGCTCCGCCTCACCGATTTCCGTTCCTATGACCGGCTCGATCTCGACCTGCGCCCCGGTCCCGTCGTGCTGTTCGGCGCCAACGGCGCGGGCAAGACCAACCTCATGGAAGCCGTCTCGCTGCTCTCTCCCGGCCGCGGCCTGCGCGGCGCGGGCCTCGACGCGCTCGCCCGGGTGGAGAACGGGCGCACGGCCGATGCCTGGGGTGTGACGGCGGTGCTGGCGGACGAGACCCGCGTGTCCGTCGGGCAGGTTCCGGGCGCGCCGCGCCGCCGGTCTGTGCGCATCAACCGCGCCAATTCCACCGCCTCGCAGCTTGCCGAGCTGCTTACCGTGCAATGGCTCACGCCTGCCCAGGACCGGCTGTTCAAGGGCCCGGAGGGCGACCGACGGAAATTCCTCGACCGTCTCGCGCTCGCCTTCAATCCGAGCCACGGCGTGGCGTCGCTCAGGTTCGAGAAGGCCCGGGCCGAGCGCAACCGGCTGCTGGCGGACGGCGTATCCGACGCCTCGTGGTACGACGCGCTGGAAGCCGACATGAGCGCATGCGGCGCGGCGATCGCCAAGACCCGCGTCGATACGGTGGAGCGCCTGCGCGAGGCCATCGACGAGCGCGAGGCCTCCGCCTTCCCGCAGGCCGACATCGACGTGGAAGGGACAGTCGAGCGCATGATCGCGGAAGGGGCGTTCCAGGACGACGCCGAGGCCGACTACCGCGATCTGCTCGCGGAAACCCGCGCTCTCGACCGCCGCGCCGGGCGCACGCTGACGGGTCCGCACCGGACGGAAATCCGCGTCGCGCACCGCGGCAAGCACATGCCCGCCGCTCTGTGTTCCACGGGAGAGCAGAAGGCGCTGCTGATCGGCCTCGTGCTGGCCCATGCGCGCGCGCAGGTCACCCGCTCGCCCATTCTGCTGCTGGACGAGGTCGCCGCCCATCTCGACGCGCAGCGACGCGCCGCACTCGCCGACGAGCTCATCGACCTGGGCCTGCAGGTCTTCATGACGGGAACCGACAAGTCGCTGTTCACAGACTTCGGCGCGCGCGCGCAATGGTTCGAGGTCGATGCCGGAGCGGTCTTGGACGTGGAAGCGTAAGGGGGTGCGCCCAACGCCCTGCCTGCAAGCCCGTGAGGGCGCAGGCAGGGCTACAGTACCGAAACGGGGCGCAAATGTCCGGTACCGATGGGGGAGGGGACTAGCCCCGATCTGGTGAACGCTAGATGACTGGATTGAATGCGAAGTCAACGGCAGCACTGTAGTCGTGACTGTGTAAAAACAGCTGCGGCCACAAATGTTGACCTAGGTCATCAGCATTGGACTCGTCCCGCTCTCCGCCGCCGCTTCGCGCCGGATGAAGGGGTGCAGGGCGGGGACAGAATCGGTGAGCGCAAAGGCCGCGCGGCGCGCATGGCCGGGCAGTCCGCCAAAGCGCGACAGGCGCAACGCACCCGGCAGCCGCCCCCGCGACAGGGCTGCGGTCAATGTGCCCAGCAGCGTTTCGTCCGCCCGCCGCCAGCGCGAATACTCCAGCAGGCCCGCCGTGCCGATATCCTGTCCGGTCGCGACAGCCTCGACCACGCCCTCATGCAGAGCGGCGACGTCCCGCACGGCGAGGTTCCAGCCCTGGCCCGCCAGCGGGTGGATCACCCGGGCGGCGTCCCCGACCAGCGCGACACGCTCGGCTGTCAGCGATCCCGCGCGCTGCCCGACCAGCGGGTAGCTCTGCACGTCCGGCTCAACAGCGTTCACATCCAGATAGCCCCACAGCCGCTCATCGATCAGCGCGGCGAGCGCGTCTGGCGACAGAACGGTTGCCGCCTCCACCGCGCGCGGCCGGTCCGACCAGACGATCTGGCTGCGGTGGACGTCGTCCTGATCCGGCAGCGGCAGGGACGCCACCGCGCCGACATCCGCGAAGCGTTGCAGGGCGACGCCGTCATGCGGCTCGGCATGGTGGACCGTGGCAACCATCGCGCTCTGGCCGAAATCCGTGCGGCTGACCGATATGCCCGCCAGCCGACGCACCGCACTGTCGCGCCCGTCACAGGCCACGACGAGGGATGCGGAGAGCGACGTGCCGTCGGACAGTGTAATCGCGGCGCGGCCATCCACGTCGAGCCCGGCCAGCGTCACGCCCTCGAACCGCGCGACACGCTCCGGCATGGCGGCCAGCAGGGCAGTGCGCAGCGCGGCATTCGGCACGACATGGGCCAGCGGCTCGCCCGCGCGCGCGGGCAGCTCGAACTGCCACGGCGTGTCGGCGTCGCCTTCGCCCACGCGCATGCCGACCATGGGTTCTGACGGCTCCACCGCCACGCCCAGCCGGCGCAGCATCCGCACGCTGCTGGGTGCGAGAGCGGTGGCGCGGCTGTCCGGACGGGGGGCGTCGATGGTGCCCGCATCGACCAACGCCACGGACCGGCCCGCACCCGGCTCGGACGTGGCGAGTGCCGTGGCGGCGAGAAGGCCCGAAAGCCCGGCGCCGATGACGGCGATGTCGAAGTGTTGGGTCACGTGGGGGAGGTAGGGGAGAGGGGCGGTGAATGGAAGGGCGCGCTTCGCGCGGCGTTTTGGTTAGGTCACCCCTCCGACCTCGCTGCGCTCGGCCACCTCCCCTTTCCGCGGCGCTGCGTTGCGAAATGTCCCCCGGACATTTCTCGGACACTTCGCGCCCCGGAAAGGGGAGGTGGGCTTGCGGAGCGTAGCGACGCAAGGTCGGAGAGGTGACAAAGCAAGAAGCCGCGCCACGCGCGCCCATTTCACCCTCCATCCTTAACCCGCCATTGAGATTTCCAAGTCACACTTCCTTAACCCGCCACGCCTCCGCCCAAGGATCTCCCCAAAGGATCGATTATGGCCCCGCCGCCCGCAGCGTCCGCTGCCTATGAAGAATATTCCCCCGAAGCCATCCAGGCGATGATGGACGCCGTCACGCAAGACCAGGCCGTGGCGTGGAAGCGCGCCGTGGCGGCGCTGTCGCTGATCGCGCTCGGGGCGTTTTTGCTGGTGTCGCTGCTGTCCTATTCGCCGTTCGACCCCACGCCGGACACGGCCGGGATCGGCGCGGTGACGAACCTGCTGGGCGCGCCGGGCGCGTGGCTGTCGAACATACTGATGCAGCTCATGGGCTGGGGTGCTCTGCTGGGGGCGATGTTGCTGATCGCGTCGGGCGTGCGCCGGCTGGTGCGGCGCAAGGCGCCGGTGCAGACGCGCTCCGACCGGGCGGGCCGGGCGCTGATCTTCGCGGGCGCGGTCCTGCTGGGCTCCGCGACGCTGTCGGCATTCCCGATCCCGCAGAGCTGGCCGATGGGCTCCGGGCTGGGCGGCTGGTTCGGCGACCTGATGCATCTGGGCATGAAGGGCTGGCTGGACCACTTCAACATTCCGCTGGCGGGCGGCATCATCGCGCTGCTGACATTTGTCGGGCTCGGTGTGTGCCTCGCGCGCCATCTCGGCGTGGTCGGCCGCGATGTGATCGATGTGGTGGACGCTGCCGGGCTGGTCTGGGCCTATATCCGGGTCGGCGTGGACCGCTTGGCCGCGCTGCTCGTGCGCCTGTTCCGCCGCACCTATGTGGACGAGATCGAGACCGGCCAAGCGGGCCTGCGCGATATTCCCGACCTGCCGCAGACCTATGCCGAACCCGCGCCCGCACCTGCTGCCGCTCCCGCCCCACTTGCCCCAGCGCCCGCTTCCGTGTCCCGGGTCGTCGCTCCGGCTGCGCCCGCGCCCAAACCCGCCAGGAAAGCCGCGCCCAAGAAGACCGCCTCTGCGCGCCGCGTGTCCAACCCCGCGCGCGGTGCACCGGAATTCGACTTCTCCGACGCCGACGGTTTCGTGCTGCCGACCACGGACCTGCTGAAGGCCCCGCCGCCGCGCAACACGGTGCGCGACGAGGGTCAGCTCGTGCGGCAATCCGAGCAGCTCCACCGCGTCATGGGCGACTATGGTGTGGAAGGCACGATGGGCGACGTGCGCCCCGGCCCCGTCGTCACCCTGTTCGAGTTCGAGCCCGCACCGGGCGTGAAGTCCGCGCGCGTCATCAACCTCGCCTCCGACATCGCCCGGAACATGAGCGCGCAATCCGCGCGGATCGCCGTCGTGCCCGGCCGCAATGCGCTGGGTGTGGAAATGCCGAACCGCAAACGCGAAATGGTCTGGTTCCGCGACATGCTGGAGTCCGAGGCCTTCCAGAACACCGATGCGCGCCTGCCGCTCGTCATGGGCGAGGATATTGGCGGCGCGCCCTTCATCACCGATCTCGCCGCCATGCCGCACATGCTGGTGGCGGGCACGACCGGCTCCGGCAAGTCGGTCGCGGTCAACGCCATGATCTTGTCGCTCATGTTCAAGCTCACGCCGGATCAGTGCAAGTTCATCATGATCGACCCGAAAATGGTCGAGCTTTCCGTCTATGACGGCGCGCCGCACCTGCTCGCGCCGGTCGTGACCGAGCCGAAAAAGGCCGTGGTCGCGCTCAAATGGGCGGTGCGCGAAATGGAGGACCGCTACCGCAAGCTCGCCCAGATCGGCGTGCGCTCGCTCAAGGCGTTCAACGAGAAGGTCGAGGACTACAATGCCCGCGGCGAGACGCTGTCCAAGACCGTGCAGACCGGGTTCGACCACGAAAACGGAGAGCCGATCTTCGAGACGCAGGAATTCGACCTCGAACCCATGCCGTTCATCGTCATCATCATCGACGAAATGGCGGACCTGATGATGATCGCCAAGAAGGACATCGAGGGCTCGGTGCAGCGCCTCGCGCAGATGGCGCGGGCGGTCGGCATCCACCTCATCGTCGCAACGCAGCGGCCCTCGACCGATGTCATCACCGGCACGATCAAGGCCAACTTCCCGACCAAGGTCTGCTTCCGCGTCGGCTCCAAGATCGACAGCCGCGTGATCCTCGGCGAAATGGGCGGCGAGCAGCTGCTGGGCAAGGGCGACATGCTTTATTCCGGCGAAACCAGCCCGCGCCGCTATCACGGGCCGTTCGTCACGGACGGCGAGGTCGAGCGCGTGGCCAACTTCGTGCGCGCGCAAGGAGCCCCGGCCTATCTGGATGCGGTGACGGCCGAGCCGGACGAGGCGCCCGACGATATGGAACTGGCAGGCGGTGGCTCGGAAGGAGGCTCGCGGTTCGATCAGGCCGTGGCGATCGTGGCGCGGGACCGCAAGGCGTCCACCAGCTACATCCAGCGCAGGCTGTCGATCGGCTACAACCGGGCGGCGGACCTGGTGGACCGCATGGAGCAGGAGGGCATGATCGGCCCGAGCGGGAGCGGCGGCAAGCGGGAGATCTTCCTGCCTGAGGCGGGGTTTGAGATTTAGGG
>JAHDEU010000039.1:0-3404 GCA_020628635.1 Hellea sp.
GGAGCCGTCCGCGCCGACCGTGCTGGCATAGGTTCCGTCGCCTTGGGCGATCGGGGCGCCCGCCTGACCGAAGCGCGGGGCTTGCATGACCGGTGCTGGCATGATGGGAGCGCGCATGACGGGCGCCTGCATGACGGGGCCGCGCATCACGGGTGCGCCGAAGCCCCCACCGAAGCCCCCACCGAAACCCACGGGACCTTGAGCCGCACCGCGGATCGGCACGCCGGCGAGCGCTGGCGTCACGCTGCCCGGAGCGACGCGGTCGAGCACGGCCTGGGCGTTATAGGGGTTGCGGTCCACGATCGACGTCGGGACATGCGCGATGCCCGGCGTGATCGACGTGTCGCCATAGACGCGCGGCGCGAATTTGGACGGATCATAGCCGCCGCCGATCGCCACGATTCGCTCTTGCGGCACGGGCGGCGCCATCACGACGGGCGCGGGCTGGAAGACGGGCTGCTGGATGGGAAGCGGCTGGACGAGCGGTTGCGCGACCGGATTGTGCTGGCGGCAGTAGGCCGTGCTGGTCGGGTGGCAGCCATCCGTAAACCCGATCGGCGCGTCGCCCAGGCCGACCGTGTTGGTCATGCCGTGAATGCGCGTGATCTGCACATGGGGGGAGCGGGTGAAGTGCACGCTGTCCAGATGGTCATAGGGTGTCGCGCCGCGCACGGTGACGGGGCCGAAATCCGCGGGCAGGCTGCCCTGATAGGACGTGCCGGCGTCGCAATTGCCGATGCCGCCGCAGACGGATGGTCCGGCCTGTGCCGTGCCAGCGAGGGCGAGAAAGGCCAGCACGGAAGACAGGCCGGAGAAAAGGCTCTTGCGAGCTGCTGTGATGGCCATGATGCGCCACTCCCAGTTGGGGCGGTTGCCCGCCGATGAATTCCAATCGGCGAGGGCTGTGCGCGCGCAGGCTAGAAATCGTAGGCGATACCGCCCCGTTCCCAATCGCCATAGCGTGTCGGTTCCTCACCGCTCGGACCCCCCTTTTCAGTGGGACGCGTGGCCTTCTCCCGGGCGGCGCGGCGTTCGGCCGCCTCGCGGAGCGCCCGCTTGGCGGGTTCGCTCAGGGTCTTGCCGGGCGCGGCGTTGTCCAGCTCTGGCGTGTCGTCTGACATGCCACCTAGCTAGGAACGCTGCGCCCTTGCGTCAAACCGATTGAGTGCGGTCCGATGTCCCGGAGCGATACAGGCGAAGGCTGAAAAAGCGGTGAATCGTTGCGCAACCGTATCTTTACCATGCGCCTTAAGTGCGTGCGCGCGGTGGACCCGGTTGGCGTGGACGGCTAGGCGCGCCGCCATGTCCGACGACCGCAAACCCAACCGCTCCTCCAAACCGCGCAGCTCCGGCGGCGGCTACAAGGGAAAGAGCGGCGGCAGGCCCGGTGGTCGGTCTGGCGACGGCAAGCCGTTCCGCGGCAAGCCCGGCGGCGGTTACAAGGGCAAGCGCGACGATGGCCGCAAGGACGGGGAGCGCCGTCCCTATGCCCCCAAGGAGAAGATGACCAACGCCCAAGCCGCGCGCAAGGCGGCCGCCATGGCCGTGGCGGATGTGCTGGGCCGGGGCTTCCGGCTGGAGAGCAGCCTTGCCAAGAATCCGGCCCTCGAAGGCCTCGACCCGCGCGACCGGGCGTTTGCGCGGGCCATCGCGGCGACCACCTTGCGCAGGCTCGGCCAGATCGACGCGGTGATCGACCCTCTGGTCAAGCGCCCGCCGCCGGGCCGCGTGCGCGCCTATATGCAGACGGCGGCCGCGCAGATGATCTTCATGGATGTCGCGCCGCATGCGGCCGTCGGCGACACGGTCACGCTGATCAAGGCGGACAGCAAGAGCGAGCCCTTCTCGGGCCTCGCCAATGCGGTGCTGCGGCGCGTGGCGGACACGGGCAAGGCGGAAGCCGCCAAGACCGCGCCCATCCGCAACTTTCCCGGCTGGCTCCGCTCCGACTGGACGCGCTCTTTCGGCAAGGCGGAAGTGCGGCGCATGGCGCTGCTGCTGACGCAGAGCCCGCCACTGGACATCTCGGTGAAGTCCGACCCGGAAGGCTGGGCGGCGAAACTCGGCGGGACCGTGATCGGCGGAAAGACCGTGCGCATGGACACGATCGGCAATGTCACCGCGCTGGAAGGTTTTCGCGAAGGGCAGTGGTGGGCGCAGGACATCGCGGCCAGCCTGCCCGCGCGCATTCTGGAAACGCTCTCCGGCGGGCTGCAGGGCAAGCGCGTGGCGGACCTTTGCGCCGCGCCGGGCGGCAAGACGCTGCAGCTCATCACCATGGGCGCGAATGTGACCGCCGTCGATGTGTCGGAGGCCCGCACCAAGCGTCTGCACCAGAACCTGGAGCGCACGGGCTACGAGGCCGAGGTCGTGACCAGTGACCTGGCCGACTACACGCCGGACCAGCTCTTCGACGCCGTGCTGCTCGACGCGCCGTGCTCGGCCACCGGCACCTTCCGCCGCCACCCGGACGTGGTCCACAACCGCCGCGAAAAGGACATCACCCCGCTGACCCGTCTGCAGGATACGCTGCTGCAACGCGCCGCTGGGCTTGTCGCGCCGGGCGGCGTGCTGCTCTATTCGGTCTGCTCGCTGCAGCACAGGGAAGCCACGGACCGCATCGACAAGGTTAAGAAGAAGTTGTCCGATTTTCGCCTTATTCCGATTCCAGTCCCGGAGGGCCTGAGTTTGCCGGATGCGCGGACGGCCGACGGATGTTTGCGCATCCTGCCGCCGGACGCCCCCGACGGGCGCGGCATGGACGGGTTCTTCATCGCCGCCCTGCAAAGGGAGGCATGAGGCCCGTAAACCGAAAGAGGAGAGCACACTGCCGGCACAAACCCCGGTCCCGCTAAGAGCGCATTAACCAAGCTGTGGTGAGTGTGCCCCGAATCTTCGCCAGCATGGCGGGAATTGGCCCGGGACTTGAATGGACCGCCGGCAAGATGTGTCAAAACGGGAGGCTCATATGAGCACGAAACAGATTGTCCGCCTCGGCCTGATGGCCAGTGTCGGCACCATGGGCCTGATCGTGGCCACCAGCGCCAACGCCCAGTCACGCTACGGCAACACCATCTCGAAGTATGAGTCCGGCCAGTCCTGCGGCCAGGCCTGCGTCGCACCGGCCCAAGGCCGCTACGCCGCGCCGGTCGCCGCACCCGCCCCGATGGGCGCGCCGGTCTATGTCGATTGCGCCACCATGGGCACATGCGCGCCCGCTCCGACCTATCAGGCGCCCGTCTACTCGCAGCCCGCGACTGTCTATTCCGCGCCAAGCACAACCTACCAGCCCGCACCGACCTACACGCAGCCGACCTACGCCCAGGCGCCCGCCAACTGCCCCGCCGGCACCACGGCCCAGGCTGACGGCACCTGCATGCAGGGCAGCTCGTCCTACTCCACCG
>JAHDEU010000039.1:3504-10481 GCA_020628635.1 Hellea sp.
CCATGCAGTCGGACGGCACCTGCATGCAGTCGGGCTCCTCGTCCTACAGCACGGGTTCGTCCTACACGACACCGTCCTACGACAGCGGCTACAGCAGCTCGACGTCCTATGACAGCTACAGCAGCTCGACCTCCGGCGCCATGGCCGACTGCCCGGCCGGCACGTCCATGCAGTCGGACGGCACCTGCATGCAGGGCGGCGCGTCAGCCTATGCCGGACAGTCGGTCGAGATCTACACCGGCGACGCCACCACGACCACGACGGACACCGGCTATGGCTACCAGTCCGACGGCTCCTACGGCGCCAACGACTACCTGCCGATCCGCAAATAGGCTCGCGCCCATTCGCATCCAAGGCCCGCCCCCGGACAGCACGGGGGCGGGCTTTTTCTTTGACCCGTCGATGGGGCGCAGCAGATCGGCCGGTGTGCGGAAATCTGCAGACGCTGTGAGGGTCGCCACATTGCGAACACCGTCACCCGCTGTTAGGTGAAAGCGAAACGTTTTCACCCGACCATCCCGCCGAACCAGGACCCGCCCGTGACTCCAGCCCCCGCCGACGTCCTGATCTCGCCCTCCATACTGTCGGCCGACTTCGCAGCACTCGGCGCGGCCGTGCGCGATGTCGATGCGGCGGGCGCGGACATGATCCATGTCGATGTCATGGACGGCCACTATGTGCCCAACATCACCATCGGACCCGCCGTGGTGGCCGCACTGCGCCCTCACTCCGACAAGCCGTTCGACGTCCACCTGATGATCGCCCCGGTCGATCCCTATATCGAAGCGTTCGCGGACGCCGGCGCCGATATCCTGTCCATCCACCCGGACGCCTCGCCCCACACCCACCGCAGCTTGCAGTCGATCCGTAGCAAGGGCCTCAAGCCCGGCATCGTGCTCAACCCCGGCACGCCCGCCTCGGTGCTGGAGCCGCTGATCGAGCTGACCGACATGATCCTGGTGATGAGCGTCAATCCCGGCTTTGGCGGGCAGAGCTTCATCGAGAGCCAGCTGCGCAAGATCGAGCGTATCCGCGCCATGATCGACGAGACGGGCCGCGACATCATCCTCGAAGTCGATGGCGGGGTGAACCCGGACACGGCCCCTCGCTGCATTGCTGCGGGTGCGACCGCGCTGGTCGCGGGTTCCGCCGTGTTCAAGGGGGCGGGATCGCTCGCGGAGAACATCCGCGCCCTGCGCCCGGCCTCGCCTGCGCGCTCCGCCGCCTGACCGGAACCGAGCGGCACCCGCGCCATGTCCAATAGCCGCATATCGCTGTCTGATGCGCTGCGCCGCAAGGCGGGCGACGTGCTGGGCCCCTTGCGGCCCAATCCGGCGGGCCTGCGCCGCGCGGCCGCGCCCACCGTGCGCAGCGCGCCCGTGCCGCTGTTCGGCGACGCGGAAGCAGGCGCAGAGCTGCTGGAAGGGCGTTTCCGCCACGGCGGGCAGGGCGTGGATGTAGGCGCGCCGGACGGCGGCTCCTCCGCCATGCGAGTGGGCCATCCTTTCTCCACCACCCTGCCGAGCGAGCGTTTCGCCGATTTCGTGCACGGCTTCGACTGGCTGTTCGACCTGCTGGAGGTGGACGGCGGCTCCGAGCGCGCGGGCGCGTGGCTGCCGGTCTGGGCCGAGATGTTCCCGGTCACGGGCACGGGCGTCAATGCCTTTGCCATGGAGGCCGACCGCCTGGCACGGCGACTGTTCCATTGGGGCGCGGCGCTGGGCAGCGTGCCTGAAAGCAAGGCCGTCCTCGACAGCTATTCGCGCCAGATGCACCGCTTGCGGGCGCGCCTCGGCGATGTGTCGCCCGGATTGCCGCGTCTTCACGCCCAGGCCGCGCTCGTGCTGTTCGGCGCGCAGCTCGCGGATCCCGGCACCTGGCTGTCCAAGGGCATGGACGGGCTGGACGCGGAAATGGGCGCGCAGATCCTGCCCGATGGTGGGCATATCAGCCGCAGCCCGGCGGTGACGGCCGAGGCGCTGCGCATTTTGCTGATCACCGATTCCGTGCTGGGCGCGCGCTCGCTCGGCGGCTCCAATGCGCTGGGCCGTTCCATCGACCGCATCGGGCCCATGGTGCAGACCCTGCGCCACACGGATGGCGGACTGGGCGTGTTCCATGGCGGCGGGGAGGGGCGCTCCGCCCAGCTCGACGCCATGATCGAGGCCGCCCCCGGAGAGCCGCAACCCTTCGCCTTCGGTCCGCACACCGGCTATCACCGCGTGGCGTCCGGCGACAGCGTGCTGCTGCTCGACACGGGCGATGCGCCGCGCCGTCCTTTCGACACCCGGGCCCATCTCGCTCCGCTGGCGCTGGAGCTCTCCACCACCGACGGCCGGCTGATCGTGAATTGCGGCGCGAGCGAGGGCGTGTCCCCGAAATGGCGCCGCCCCGTGCGCGCTGCCGCCGCCCACAGCACGCTGATACTGGACGACCTGTCGCCCGGCGCGCTGCTGGAACCGGGCTTTCGCGCCGATATGTTAGGCGACGTTATATTGCGCGCACCGGGTCAAGTCTCGGCACGCCGCAAGGAGCAGAGCAGCGGTATCTGGTTGGAAACCAGCCATGAGGGCTATAAGGACCAATATGGTTTGGTTCACAGGCGGCGCATCTTCATGGGGGAAGGCGGCGATGACATACGCGGCGAAGACAGCCTTTTCGTGCCGGTCGGCAGCGCGCCCCTGCGCCGCGACCAGATCCCCTATTGCGTGCGTTTCCACTTCCATCCGGATGTCCGCGTGAGCCTCGCCCAGGACCTGTCCTCCGCGCTGCTCGTGCAGCAGGGCCGCGCCGCCTGGCGCTTCAGGACAGACGGCGGTCCCTTGTCCGTGGAAGCGTCGGTCTATCTCGGCGCGTCCGCGCGTCCCGTGCGCGCCCAGCAACTCGTGATCCGCGGGCAGGCCTTTGGCGACGGCGACGGCACGGGCCGGGGCAATTGCGTGCGCTGGTCGCTGCGCCAGCTGCGGTCCCGCGAACTGAAGACGCGGCCCCTGAAACCAGGCGAAGTGGCTCCGGGCGAAGTGGTGCCTGGCGAGGCCGGCAGCTGATGGCGCTTGGCAGGAAAAACACACCAAAGGGCAAGGGCGAACGCACGCCGTCCTTCCGCACATTCTGGCTGGTGATGATCGACGCCGTGTTGGCGTGGACCGCCATGCTGATGAGCGTGCGCTGGCGTCACGACGTGGCGGGCACGTCGGTTCAGGCCGACATCGACTACAAATCCGCTTTCGTGGCCGGCGCGGTCACCATCATCACCTGGTATGTCATGCGCCAGGACCGCGCGATCTGGCGCTTCACTTCGCTGTCAGACTTCCGGCGGCTGGGCTCCGGCGTGCTGATCGTCATGCTGATCGTGCCGCTCGTGCTGTTTCTCGGCTTCGACCGGGGCGCGTTCTTCCCGCGCGGCGCGCCGGTCGCGGCGGCCGTGCTGCTGTTCGGCTTCATCCTCGTGTCGCGCCTGATCGTGATGGTGGTGCAAAACGGCGACTTCCGCGCCCTGTGGCGCGCACCCAGCCTCAACGCTCAGGACGCCGTGCTGGTGGGCAATGCGTCCCATCTCTACAACTATCTGCGCGACACGTCGCGGCGGGAGTCGGCCGAAGGGTTCAACCCCGTTGGCCTGATCGAGACCTCCGGCCAGTATGGTGGCCGCTCGATCCGCTCGGTCCCCGTGCTCGGCACGCCGGAGGACCTGATGGAGATCTACCCGCCGCTCAACTCGCGCCGGGACAAGCCCGTTCACATCATCAGCCTCGATCCCACGCCGGACCGCGCCCAGACCGCGCAGCTGATCAAGATCGCCTCGCAGCTGGGCGCGCCGCTGGGCCGCGCGCACAAGGGCGCGTCCGAGCCGCTGACCGAGTTCGAGGCGGCCGACCTGATCGGGCGAGAGCCGCGCCATCTGGACATGGTCCCGGTCTCGGACATGATCTCCGGGCGCCGCGTGCTGATCACCGGCGCCGGCGGCTCCATCGGCTCCGAACTGTCGGAGCAGATCGCCCGCCTCGCGCCGAGCCATCTGGCGCTGGTCGATATTTCCGAGCTCAACCTGTTCAATCTGGAGCGCCGCCTGTCGCCCATGCGCCCGGCATCCGAGCCCGCGCCGTGGCGGACCTATCTGGCGGATGTGTGCAGCGAGGGCCGCATGGCGGAAATCTTCGCCGCCGAACGGCCCGAGATCGTGCTCCACGCGGCCGCGCTCAAACATGTGCCGCTGGGCGAGCGCAATCCGGTGGAAACGCTGCGCACCAATGTTCTGGGCACCTCGGTCACGCTGGACATGTGCGACCTCTACGGGGTGGAGCATTTCGTGCTGATCAGCACGGACAAGGCGGTCGATCCGGTCAATGTCATGGGAGCCTCCAAGCGCGTGGTGGAACTGCTGACGCTCGCCCGCCAGACGCAGATCCCCAACATGCAGGCCTCGGCCGTGCGCTTTGGCAATGTGCTGGGCTCCACCGGCTCGGTCGTGACCCTGTTCGAAAACCAGATCGCCGACGGCGGACCCGTCACCGTCACCCATGCCGACATGGAGCGCTATTTCATGACGGTGGAGGAGGCGTCCTCGCTCGTGCTGCAGGCCGCCGCCATCGCGGCCGCCGAGGACGAGCGCAATGGCCGCAACGACTCCTATGTCTATGTGCTGGAAATGGGCGAGCCGGTGAATATCGGCCAGCTCGCGCGCAACCTGATCCGGTTGCGAGGCAAGGTTCCGGGCGTCGACATCCCGATCCGCTACACCGGCCTGCGCGCGGGCGAAAAGCTGTCCGAAACCCTGACCCACGGCGAGGAAAGCCTCACGCCGACCAGCGTGCAGGGCATCAACCGCTTCGATGCCTGCGTGGTGGATCCCGAAACGCTGCTCAAGCAGGTGGACGACCTGTTGGCCGCCATGGCCCGCCGCGACCGCGCCCACATCAAGTCCGCCCTGTCCGCCATCCTCGCCGGGTTCGTGCCCAAGGACACGCTGGACGGCCTGCCCGTCATGCACGACCTGCCCGACCTGCCGGAGATCGAGCGGCTGTAGGTTCGATGTTCGGATGATTCCGTGAAAGGCCCCGGCCACAAGGGCCGGGGACAGGTTTGATTTTTTGGAAATGAGTTATTGTTCCCGGCCCCGTGGCCGGGACCTTCCTCTTAGCCCTCCGATGGCTGAGAAGACCACAGCTACATGCCGCCCACACCTTGGCAGCGCGCGCGCAAGCGCGCACATGTGCCGCGATTCCCACGCGCCTCCACGGACACCCGTCATGCCCGCCCCCAATCCCGACCTCCCCGCTTTCGATCCGCAGCGCCATCGCCCGGTCCGCCGCGCCCTGCTGAGCGTCTCGGATAAATCCAAGCTGGTGGAGCAGGCCCGCGCCCTGTCGGAGCTCGGCGTGGAGCTGCTCAGCACGGGCGGCACGCGCCGCGCCATTGCCGATGCCGGGCTGGACGTGCGCGACGTCTCGGACGTCACGGGCTTTCCCGAAATGATGGATGGCCGCGTCAAGACGCTCCACCCGGCCGTCCATGGCGGCCTGCTCGGCGAGCGCGACCTGCCGTCCCATGTGGAGGCGATGAGCGCGCACGACATCCCCGAGATCGACCTGCTGGTCGTCAATCTCTACCCGTTCGAACAGGCCGTCGCGGATGGCGGCTCCTACGAGACCTGCGTGGAGAACATCGACATTGGCGGGCCCGCCATGATCCGCGCGGGCGCCAAGAACCACGCCCATGTCGCCGTGTGCGTGGATGCGGACGACGTCGACGCGGTGATCAAGGAGCTGCGAGACCATGACGGCAAGACGAGCGGTCAGCTGCGCCAGCGTCTCGCCCACAAGGCGTTTGCCCGCACGGCCCACTATGACGCCGCGATCAGCAACTGGTTCGCGCAAGCGCGCCATGATATGAGCCCCGACTACCGCGTGCAGGGCGGGTCGCTGAAGCAGCGACTGCGCTACGGCGAAAACCCGCACCAGACGGCGAGCTTCTACAGCGACGGCACGGACCGCCCGGGCGTGGCGACGGCCGAACAGCTGCAAGGCAAGGCGCTCTCTTATAACAACATCAACGACACCGATGCCGCATACGAGCTCGTCGCGGAGTTCGGCGATGCGAGGTCCGGCGCCAAGCCCGCCGTCGCCATCATCAAGCACGCCAATCCGTGCGGCGTGGCCGTCGCGGATGACTTCCAAACCGCCTACAAGAACGCGCTCGCCTGCGATCCGGTCAGCGCATTCGGCGGCATCGTCGCGCTCAACGGCGTGCTGGACGAGGACACGGCCAAGCTGATCACCAAGGTCTTCACCGAGGTCGTCATCGCGCCCGAAGCGACGGACGCCGCCATCCAGCACTTCAAGAAAAAGAAGAATCTGCGCCTGCTGATCGCGGGCGACGTGCCGGATGTGTCCGCCCGCTCGCTCACCTACCGCAATGTCGCGGGCGGCATCCTCGTGCAGGACCGCGACACCGGCCATGTCGGCGAGGGCGAGTTCAAGGTCGTCACCAAACGCGCGCCGACGGACGCCGAGATGCATGATCTGAAGATGGCCTGGCGCGTCGCCAAGCACGTCAAGTCCAATGCCATCGTCTATGTCAAGGACGGCGCGACGGCCGGAATTGGCGCGGGCCAGATGAGCCGCATCGATGCCGCCCGCATTGCCGCGCGCAAGGCAGAGGACGCCGCCGAAACCGCAGGCTGGAGTGAACCGCGCACGACGGGCTCGGCCGTCTCATCCGACGCCTTCTTCCCCTTCCCCGACGGCATGCTCGCCGCCGCCCGGGCCGGCGCGACTGCGGTGATCCAGCCGGGCGGGAGCATCCGGGACCAGGAAGTCATCGACGCGGCCGACGCGGCCGGTCTCGCCATGGTTTTCACTGGAATGCGACACTTCCGGCACTAGGTTAGGCGCGCTGACGCGCGGTATTTTTGAGGCATCCCCTCTCCGACCCAGCTCACTGCGTTCGCTGCGCCACCTCCCCAGAGGGGGAGGTAG